>DATAJN010000153.1:0-13134 GCA_036262105.1 Ilumatobacteraceae bacterium | reverse complement strand
ATGGGTGATCATGCTGCTCGTGCCGATCATGGTTTACGGGCTCGTGCGTCTCAATCGCGCCTACGAGGCCGAAGATCACGAACTTCACGAGGACGCTCAGGAGTTGGCGCGTGCTCGCACCCTGCGTACTCACTCGGTCGTGGTGCTGGTCGATTCACTCGACGCGGCAACGGCCCGCGCACTCCAATACGCCCGAACTCTGACCCCCGACGACCTACGGGCCGTGCATTTCGACCTCGATTCGTGGAAGACGAGTCTGCTGGAGCAAGCGTGGCGCGACCTCGGCTTCACCAGGTTCCCCCTCGACGTCGTCGAGTGCCCCGACCGACGGATGCCGCGCGCTGCCCTCGAACTCGCGGCCGAGATCACTGGCGACGACGAGACCGAGCTCACCATCCTCATCCCTCGTCGCGAGTACACCAAGGTTTGGCACCGGCTTCTCCACGATCGCTCGTCCGATGCAGTCGCCGCGGCCCTCAACAACATGCCGCATTGCAACGTGACGATCGTGCCGTACCACCTCGGCGAGCAGAGGACCGTTCCGACTGCTCCGGTCGTGCAAGCCAAGGTCGCTGCGACGAATGGGAAGGCGGTTCGGACAGGACCGGCGACAGCGAACCTCTCGTCGGCACTTCTTCCCGAGACCCGCACTCGCATCGCCGACCTCGCCTCGCGCCAGCGCATGACCGTCGCCGGCAGAGTGCGAGCGATCAGGGTCCAGCCGTGGGCCGGCAACCCGGCGTTGGAATGCACGCTTGCCGACGAAACGGGCAGCGTCACGGTTGTGTTCTTTGGCCGCCGCGAGATCGGTGGTGTCCGTCTCGGGACGATCATGACGATCACCGGTGTCGCCGGCGAGCATCATGGGATGAGGGCAATCCTGAACCCGGAGTACGTCATCATCTCGGCGCCCGTCGCGCCGACGGACCCCGGCAAGCACTAGCTGGCGTGTTCGTCAGATGAACCGATCGTTGGCGAGCCGGGCACTGGTCCGGCGCCCAGGCACTTGGCAGTATGGAACTCGCTCAGACTAGGTGAGGGTGATCGCGACGATGTCGGTGTCCGTCAAAGTGCCGCCGCTGCCGGTGAAGCCTTGGTCGCTGGTGATGATCTTCAGGCTGGCGCTGCCCGCGACGTTGGCGGCGTTGAACTTGAGGCCGTTCAGCCTCAGGTTGATGTTCGCGATGGTGCCAGTGAAGGTCATGTCCGCGTCGGCGGTGCCGCTGTCGCCGGATTTGAAGGACAAGCCGGTTGTCACCGGCAGGGTGACCGTGCCGAGGGTGCTGATCAGCTGAACCTGCACGATGCTGGTGCTGGCATCGACGTCGCTGATCGAGATGAGGTTGCCGTTTGCAGACGAGAAAATCTTGACGGTGTTCCGAGTCATGGGGGGTTGGCTAACAGGCACACTGTTTACGGGAGGGTCGTTGACCGCAGCGATGGTGATTGTCCCACTGGCGGTGGTGCTGTTGAGGAGACCGTCGTTGGCGACGAAGGTGACCGTGCGGGTGGCGGTGTTCGGGGCGTGGCTGTTGTTGTTGTAGGTGATCGAGCGCAGCGCCGTTTGGTAGTTGGCGACCGTCGATGAACCGGACAAGAGAAGGACTCCGCTTGACGCCGTCCAGGTCGCGCTTATCCCGTTCTGTGTCGTGAAGGCGAGGATGTCCTGACCGTTGAGATAGTTGGTGGTCATATCTACGGTCACCGATGAAAGGGTGGCGCTGTCGACGTCAGTAACCGTGATCCCCGGATCGAGCACCGTCGTATCGTTCTCGGTGTAGGCCATGCTGCCAGTAGCCGCCACCACGGGGGCGTCATTCACAGCAGCGACGGTGATTGACCGGCTCGACGTATTGCTGTCGAGGAGGCCGTCGTTGACGACGAACGTGACGGTGCGGGTTGCGATGTTCGGGGAGTTGCTGTTGTTGTTGTATGTGATCGCACGCAATGCGGTCTGGTAGCTGGCCTTGGTTGCCGTACCAGACAGGACGAGGGTGCCGGTGGAGGCATTCCAGGTCCCGATAATCACAGGCTGGCTGGGTAGCGCCAGGGTGTCCTCACCGTTGATGTAGTTGGTAGTCATGGTGACCGTCGCCGACGTCAGGTTGGCGCTATCAAGGTCAGTAACCGTCGCCAGGGAAGCCACCGCCGTCGTACCGTTCTCGGTGTAGCCCAGGGTGCCGGTAGCGGTCACCACGGGTGCATTGGCAATCGTGATCGTGATCGTGTCGTTGTCGGTGAGGGTGCCGCCGCCGGTGAAACCTTGGTCGCTGGTGACGATCTGCACGCTTCCGGCGCCGGTGGAGGTGGGGTTGAAGCTCAACCCTGCCAGCGCCACGTTCACGTTCGTGATAGTGCCGGTGAAGGTCATGTCCGCGTCGGCGGTGCCGGTGTCGCCGAGCTTGAAGGTCAGCCCGCTAGTTCCCGCCAGTGTCGTCGTTCCCTTGACACTGATCAATTGGACCTGCACCGGGTTCGAGCCGGCGTCGGCGTCGCTGATCGAGATGAGGTTGCCGTTCGCTACCGAGAACACCTTGGCGGTACCCACGTTGGTCGCTTGGCTGCCGGGAACGCTGTTGACCGGGGCATCGTTGACAGAGGTGACGGTGATCGTCCGGGTGGCCGTGTTGCTGACGACACCGCCGTCGTTGGCGACGAAGGTGACAGTTCGGGCGGCTGTCGTCGGGTTGTGGCTGCTGTTGGTGTACGTGACCGTACGCAGCGCGGCCTGATAGTTGGCGACCGTCGACGGACCGGACAAGGCGAGGATGCCGGTGGATGCGGTCCAGGTCCCGGTGATCCCGTTCTGATTGGTGAAGCTGAGAGTGTCCTCACCATTGACGTAGCCGGTGGTCATGGTCACAGTCAACGAAGAGAGGTTGGCGCTGTCGGCATCAGCAATTGTCATCCCCGGATCGAGCACCGTCGTGTTGTTCTCCGTGTACGCCAAGGTGGTGCCAGTAGCGGTCACCACAGGGGCATCGGCAACGGCGGTGACGGTGATCGTCCGGCTCGCGGGGTTGCTGTTGAGTGCGCCATCGCTGGCGACAAACGTGACGGTGCGGGTTGCCGTGGTCGGGTTATCGCTGGTGTTGGTGTAGGTGATGGAACGAAGCGCGGTCTGGTAGTTGGCAACCGTGGTTGTGCCGGAGAGGACGAGGGTCCCGGTGGTCGCATTCCAGGCGCCGGTGATTCCAAGTTGGTTGGTGAAGCCGAGGACGTCCTGACCGCTCACATAGTTGGTTGTCATGGTGACGGTGGCCGAGCTCAGGTTGGTGCTGTCCGCGTCGGTGGCCGTGAATCCAGAATCGAGATACGAAATCGCATTCTCGGTGTAGGCGAGACTGGAACCGGTGGCGGACAAGACGGGCGGGAGGGCAACGGTGATCGCAACGGTGTCGCTGTCGGTGAGACTGCCGCCGGTGCCTGTGCTGCCCAGGTCGTTGGTGTTGATCTGCAGGCTGGCGGCGCCTGTGAAGCCTGTGGCGGGGACGAAGCTCATACCGGCGACCGCGGCGTTGATGTCCGACACCGTGCCGGTAAAGGTCATGTCCGCGTCGGCGGCTCCGCTGTCGCCGGACTTGAAGGCCAGCCCGGTGGTGCCTGACAGGGTGGTCGTTCCGTTGGTGCTGACCAGTTGGACCTGCACCGAACTCGCACCTGCGTCGATATCGCCGATCGAGATGAGGTTGCCGTTTCCAGATGAGAACACCTTCGCGGTGTTGAGGGCGATGGTTTGGTTAGCGGGCACGCTGTTCATCGGGGCGTCGTTGACGGCCGTAAGGGTGATCGTCCGGTTGACGGTGTTGCTGTTGACGAGGCCGTCGGTGCCCACGAACGTGACCGTGCGCCTCGTTGTGGTCGGGCTGTCGCTGCTGTTGTTGTAGGTGACCGAGCGCAGGGCGCTCTGGTAATTGGCGACGGATGCTGTGCCGGTGAGAGTGAGCACTCCCGTGGCCGGGTTCCAGGCTCCGGTGATGCCATTCTGGTTCATGAAGGCGAGGACGTCTTGGCCGTTGGCGTAACCGATGGCCAGGGTGACTGTCGCCGAGGTAAGGCTGTTGCTGTCGGCGTCTGTTATGAGAATCGCGGGATCGATCACCGTCGCGGGGGCGTTCTCGGTGTACGCGAGCGTGGTGCTCGACGTGGTCAGAACGGGCGGAGCAACAATGATGATGGTGAAGGTCTGGGGCGGGGCACTGGTATCGATGCCCCCGTTCGTCGTGCCGCCATTGTCGTGGATGGTGACGCTCACCGTGGCCGTGCCAATCGCGGCCAACCCGCCGACGGCGGCGGCCGGCGCGTAGGTCAGCGTGCCGTTGGCGCTGACCGCCGGCTGCACGCTGAACAACGCGGGGTTGTCGTTTGTCACGACGAAATCGACCAGCTGGCTGGCCTCGCCGGCGACGACGTTCGGGTTGATGGTGGTCGCCCAGGCCAGAACCGTCTGGGCGCCGAGGCTCGCCCGGATGCTCTGGTTGGCGCCCTTGAGGAAGCTCGGCGCCGTGTTGGGCGGTGGGCCGGGCTTGACGGTGATCGTCACGGTCGCGGGGGTCGAGTCGAAGACTCCGTCATTGGCCGAGTAGGTGAAGGAATCGGTTCCGCTATAGCTCGGGCTCGGGGTGTAGACGAATGATCCGTCACCGTTGAGGCTCAGGGTCCCGTGTGCCGGGCCCGACCCAAGCTTCGCGGTCAGGCTGTTGCTCTCTGGATCCGAGTCGTTGGCAAGAACTCCGGTGACCGCAGGGGCGGTGAGGGTCGTGTACTGAACCACGGAGTAGCTGTCGTCAAAACCCTTCGGCGGCGTGCTGATCGAGACGTTGTCGAACGTGGCGGTGTTGAGTTTCAATGTCGGCGCGTCTCCGTCGAGTTGGTTGACCGCTGAAACGGCGAGACCGACGTAGATGGTCGTCCCGAACGCGATCGTCTGGGTCACGCCGCGCTGAGTCCAGGTCGTGCCGTTCGAGGAGATCTCGGCGGTGATCTCGGTGCCTTTGCGAGTAAGCCTCACCCAGTAAGGGACACCGAGAGAATCGCCGGGTGAAGCTGCGCCTGTACCCGCTCCCGCGGTATTCCTGTAGATGAACTCGGATCCGTTCCCTTGAGTGACGCCCACCGTCGCGTGGATGGCGCTGAAGCCGAGGTCATTCCTGAACATCACGCCGGCCTTGGCAACCGAAGGGCATGGTTGCTGGTGGGTGGAATCCTTGTAGCAGGACGGACTTTGGCTACCGCTCGAGTAGGTCACCGACTCCGAAACAACCTTCGCGGTCAGGCTGCTGTCGCCGGTCATTGGCCTGTAGATGAACTGGAAACCGTCAGCATTGTCCCAAATGTCCCGGCCACTGCCCTTGACCGTGTACGTGGGCGACGAGTACGTACTGTCGGTGCCCGACGGGAGGCCCACGGTGCCGATGTTCTGGTGAGCGGTGAAGATGCCCAGCGAGTTGACAGTGATCGTGACGGCGTCTGTGTCGGTCGCCGCTGCGCCTCCCGTGTTACCGAGGTCGCTGGTGACTATCGTCAGCGTGCCGGTGGTGTTGGTCGTCGTGGTGAACGTTGCGTTCACCAGGCTGAGGTTGATGTTGGCGATGGTGCCGGTGAATGTCATCGTCGCCGCGGCGGTGCCGTTACCGACCGAGAATGTGAGACCCGTCTTGAGCGGCAGCGCGATGGTGCCATTGGTCGCCGTCAACTTTACTTGGACGTCCGCGCCGCCGGCGTCGATGTCGCTGATCGAGATGAGGTTGCTGGCGTTGGAGAACACTTCGGGGGTATCCCTGGGCGTCTCCTGAGTGACCGGCACTTGGTTGACGGGTGGGTCGTTGACGGCGCCCACGTTCAGCGTGACTTTGGCCTCGGCGGAGTCGAGTGAACCGTCGTTTGCCTTGTATTTGAACGAGTCTGTGCCGTTCCAGTTCGGTTCGGGGGTGTAGGTGAATGCGCCGTTGGTGGCGTTGAGCACCAGCGTCCCGTGAGCCACACCCGAGGTGAGGGTCGCAGTGAGCGCTCCCCCCTCGAGATGGGTGTCAGTGGCGAGGACGCCGGAGGCAGCGAGGACGTTGAGCGGCATGTCCTCGATCGGTGCGTAGGTGTCATTGGTGGCGACGGGAGGCGCGTGGATGATGATCTGGTACTCCCTCGTCGTCACCGTCGCATACAACGCGTCGGTGACCTTGAGCGTCACGGTTGCCGTGGCCGGGAACGTGCCCACCGGATTCGGGATGCCCCAGACCATGCCGCTCAATGAATCGATCGACAGCCCGGCCGGCAGGCCGGTCGCCGTCCATGTCGTCTGAGCGGATGCGCCGATGGTCGACCCGACGGTCGACGCATACGGGACATTACGGCCACCCGCCAGCAGTTCAGTCGGGCGGAGGATGGTCATGAGCGAAGCGGCGGAGCGAAGTGACGCAGTCAGGGTGTAGTTGAGCGGCGCCCCTGTTCCCTTTCCCGCGAGGGCCAGTGAAACCGACGTCGGATGACCCGTGCAGAACGACGTGGCGGGTGTGCAGGTCGCCACGGCCGATGTGGTCTTGCTTCCGAGCATGACATCGACGGACGGATTGTTCGTCGAGCAGACCCGGCGGGTGAGCTGCTCGTTGACGAGGGAATAGGTGACGACAACCTTGTTCTGCGCCAACATCGATGTACGGTCGATCCAGCTGAAGCGCACCTTCACCACCGCAGGATCGGGTGAGCAGTTGCGGGCGTCGCCATCCAATGGATTGGTCGACACGCCGAGCGTGGAGTCGGGCAGGGCAGTCGTCGGGTCAATGCCTCCGGCCGATTGTGCGTCGCGAACGAGGAACGAAGAGATCAACCCGGCATCGTTCGAGTCGCCGACCTGGTCGGTGGTCGACCTGGCGACGTGCAGCGCCGTGATCAAACCCGCCACAACGACGCCGGCGATGAGGGCGCTGAGCACAAGAGCGATCAGCACTTCGATGAGCGTGAACCCGCGGTCACCGCGTCGGGTCCGGGCCCGCATACGTGGAAGTAGTAGCCGGACCTTCATTGGTTGACGCTCCAGGAAAGGACGTAGGTCTTGGTGACGTCAGTAGGGAGAGGCTGTTGGAAACTGACCTCGGCTCGAATGATGATCTTGGCGGGGTCACACGTTGCAAGGGTGTCGAGGCACGCGGAGAAGATGACATTGCGTTGGTCGAAGCGGATTCCATCAGTACCCATCACGCCTTCCAAGCCGAGCAAGCAGGCGTTGACCCAGTCGACTCTGATAGCGACGCCGTTCATCGTCGACTGTGTCGGCCCGTCCACGCCCGAGGCCGATTGAATCAAGGGCGACGTGCACGTGCGCCCGCGAGCAGCGATGATCGCTTGCTCGATCGCACCATCCGCCGCGTACTGGCGGTCGCGCAACGTCTGCAACGTGCTGCGATTGCCCAGCCCGCTCGTGGCGAGACCAGCAAGGCCGGCGCTGACCATGCCGATCATGACAACGAACCCGATCGCCATGATGAGCGATGCACCGGAATCCGGGTGCTGTGGGCGCGGACGAGGCCTGGTCACGGCTTGATCACCTTGATCTGCATCGTCACCGTTGGCCCCAAAGGCACTTGAACGGCGAGCGTGAGCAGTTGGGGGGTACCCACCGCCGGGCAGGTACTGCCGACCCCGACACCGGTGCCAGCCCCGTCGCCGGTCACGGTGGGAACGAAGCGAGGAGGCAAGGTCGAAGAGGGAACTGGGAAGACAACGTTGTAGGTGGACGGGGGCGTCGCTCCGGACACGCCCGCGCAGGTCTTCGCGGCAAGCTTGGTGGCCTCGGCGAAATTACGCATGACGACGTCGGCCTGGACGCTGATCCGCTGCACGTTTCCGGCGTTGCCGGCTGTGGCGAGGCTGGTGAACAACGCCGTGAAGGTCAAGCTGACGATCACGATCGTGAACAAGATCTCGATCAGTGTCTCGCCGCCATCACCTCGCGCTCTCATCATCACTCCGGTCTGGTCATTTGCTCTTGGAATCGCTGGTATTGCGCACACCCGCCTGGGACGCCGAAGCGCCCCAGGTGGGCAAGCGGGTCAACTCACGTGCAGGCAAAGGTCGGAGCGGTGGCGCCGCTCGGTGCGGTCATCGTCAGGTACCAACTGGTACCGGAGTGCAATTGCATGCCGGCTGGGGTGGTGGTCGGGTTCGAATCGGTGGTCCCGGTGTTGATCGAGACGCCTGAAGGCAGCGTTAGTGCTGCCGGAACCGCCGGCGGGCCGGCGACTGCCGTCGTCATTTGGTTGAAGGTAGTGGGGTACGTGTTTGCGTTCGACGTGAAATACACTGCGGATGCCGCAGTCGCAGAGTCCTTCGTCGCGGTGCAGGCAGACGTGCCACCCTTGCTCACCAAGTTGCTGATGCCGACAACGGCTACAGCGGACAGGATTCCGATCAGGACGATGGCGATCAGGATTTCAATGAGGGTGAACCCCTTGTCGTCCTCCCCGCCTTGGATTTTACTTGGGCTTCGATGTGTGTTCATTGCTTCCTCTGCTTTGTTGTGCCGTGAGTTTCGCGGCGGGGGGTTCTTCAGTGACCACTCGTGAGATCTGCTCACTTGACCTGGCCAAAGATGCTGTACATCGCCGCGATCTGGGCGACGGCGATGAAACCGACGATCAGACCGACGAAGATGATGATGATCGGTTCGAACATTTGCGTCGCCTTCTTCATGCTGAAGGTGACCTCGCGTTCGTAATAGGAGGCGGCCTTGCCGAGTTGGTTCCCGAGCATTCCTGTGCGTTCGCCGACTTGGATCATCTGACGCGCGGCGATCGGAAAGAGGCCCGTCTCAGCCATCGGTTCATAGAGCCCACCGCCCCGGACGAGCGCATCGCGCACGTCCCACATCTTCTTCTTGAAGAGCGAATTGTTCGTGCTGTCAGCTGACAGACCGATCGCCGCGGGCAACGGCACGCCGGCGGTCGCGAGGGAGGACAGCACCCTCATGAATCGCTCGAGCGAGATGAGCTCGAAGATATTCCCGATCACCGGAAGCTTCATGGTGACGACGTCGCGGCGACCCTTGCCGCGGGCGCCACCGATGACCGCAAACAGCACGACAATGATCAGGGCAATCATGCCTAGGACGTAGAGCCAACAGCTCTGCATGAAGTTGGTGAAGCCCATCAGCATGCGTGTCGGCAATGGCAGGCTTGCACCGAGGCTCGAGTACAGGCCGGTGAACTTCGGCAGTACGAACAGCGACATCACGATCATCGCCGCGGTAGCGACGACGAGCACCATGATCGGATAGGTCAGCGCGCTCTTGATCTGCCGACGAGACGCTATGTCGCGTTCGAGGTACGCCGACAACTGGGAAAGGACGGCATCGAGATCGCCTGTGTATTCGGCCGATGTCAACATCGCCCGGTAGAACGCCGGAAAGACCAGCGGGTGGGCATCAACGGCTTCGGAGAAGCTGGTTCCACGATGAATCGACCCTCGGATGTCAGTGATGACGATGCGCATCGCGGGTGACGCGGTCTGCTGACCGACGATGTCAAGGGCGTCGAGAACCGGGATGCCGGCTTCGAGGAATGACGACAACTGGCGCGAGAAGGCCATGATGACGGCCGGCTTGATCGTCTTGCCGATGCTGAACAACGGCTTGCGCACCTTCTCGACCGGGACGGCTTGTTCGACCTCGGGTACTGTTTCAACGCTCATTGTTCACCACTCTTCGTATCTCATCTACCACTCTGGGCTGTCATAGACACGAACGACAGGGCCGTTGTGCCCAATGCGCCGTACCAAGTGCCCATTCCTCGGGCACGACGGCCTACCGTGCGCTGCGCGGGGGCTTCACCGCTGGCGAACGAGCCGAGCGACCGACGAGGAAAGGCGAGCCAGGTCACCCAAACGTCAGAACGATGGTGACTACCGGCGACGACGCCCCGATGCTCGGGTCGATCGAAGGCTGGAATCTCACACCTAGGACATCGCCCCGCGGGACGATAACTTGAGGCATTCTTGAGAATTCCCGCCAATTGCCCGGCGCAGCGTCGGGACCATTGGCACGTGCGCGTTGACCGGTGCGACGCGACGATTGCCCGGTGACGTGTGACCGGACATGAGCAAACGATCGAGGCAGCGAGAAACCGTTGCTGAAGCCGTTCGTACGTCGATCGCCGAGGTGACACCTACGACCTCCGCTAGCGCGCGACCCCGACTCGGCGATGTGCTGTTGTCGCACAACCTCGTCCTGCCGGATCAGCTGACCGGCGCGCTCAACCTGCAGCTGGAATCAGGCCGCCAGCTCGGCGCCATCCTCGTGGAACAGGGCCTTCTCGACCCGCGAACGCTCACGGAAGCTCTCGCGACGCAGCTCGGCCTCCCGACGGTGGATCTTCGCGCCGTTCGCCCGACGGCCGAAGCGCTCGCGTTCATCACCGAGGAGATGGCGCGCCGCCTCCGGATCGTGCCCCTCCAGCTCTCCGACGGCTCGCTCGATGTAGCGGTGGCCGATGGCGCGAGCACGGCCGTTCGCGAGGCTCTGGCTCGTCTGGACATCGACCAGGTCAACATCTTCCTGGCGCAGCCCGACGACTTGCTGACGTGCATCAACACGTACTACCGGGTGCTCACCAACGCCGACGACAACGTCAAGCAGTTCTGGGAAACCGCCGCTGCGCGACAGGTCGTCGCCGCGACGGTCGGCACGACCGACGAAGCACCGATCATCCAGCTCGTCAACAAGATCGTCACTCAGGCCCTCCGTGATCGCGCCTCCGATATCCACATCGAGCCGACCGAGGATCGCATTCGCATTCGCTATCGCATCGACGGAGCGCTGCGGGAAGTGTTGAGCCTGCCATATTCGACAGGTCCCGAACTGGTGAGCCGCATCAAGATCATGGCCGACATGGACATCGTCGAGCGGCGCCGTCCGCAAGACGGTCAATTCGAGACGACCATCGACGGTGGCGGAGTCGACGTGCGTGTCGCCACGGGAGCCACGATCTTCGGCGAGACCGCGGTCCTGCGGTTGCTCGACAAGAGCCGCTCGATGAAACACCTCTCCGAGCTCGGCATGCCAAAGGCCACCTACGACCGTTTCCTGACGATCGTCCGCAAGCCCTACGGAATGATCCTCTGCAGCGGCCCGACGGGCTCGGGCAAGACCACGACTCTCTACGCGACGCTCGCGGAGATCAGTCGCAGCGAGCTGAACGTCATGACGATCGAGGATCCCGTCGAGTACGTGTTCCCGGCGATCAATCAGATGCAGATCAACCTGCAGGCCGACGTCACCTTCGCCAGCGGGCTGAAGTCGATTCTTCGACAGGACCCCGATGTCATCCTCGTGGGCGAGATTCGTGACGAGGAGACGGCACGAATCGCCGTGCAGTCGGCACTGACCGGTCATGTCGTCATGTCGTCGCTGCACGCAACGGACGCGATTTCGGCGCTCTATCGCCTCATCGACATGGGGATCGAACCGTTCCTGATGGCGTCGTCGCTCGTCGGCGTCGTCGGACAACGACTCGTCCGCAAGATCTGCCCCTCGTGTGTCACGGACTATCAACCGACAGCGGCCGATCGCGAGTGGTACGACTCGTTCGGTGGCACGCCGAAGGAGACCTTCAAGCACGGTGAGGGTTGCAACTACTGCTCAGGCACCGGCTACCGCGAGCGCGTCGGTGTGTACGAAGTGCTCGCGGTGACCGACGAGCTCCGTCAGCTCATCGTCAACGGGGCCACGGCGCACGACATGCGCGCCCTGGCGATGTCTCAAGGGATGCGAACGATGAGCAACGAGGCTGTGGAGCTGGTCGCCGTCGACATCACCACGATCGACGAAGTCATCCGCAACGTGGCGGTTTCGTAGCAGCACATCAAACCGAGTTGGTGCTGGCACGCTGGTCCGCGCGGCGACCACCGGCTTTACTTGGTTTCGTGAGGGCAGTTCGGTACAGGTTGCGCTGCATGTTGCGGCAGAACTGGCTGTCAACTGCCGCGCTGTCGCTGACCGTGGCAGTGGTGGTCGGCGTCGTGCTGGCGTTCGCCGCCGGAGCCGAACGCACGTCAACGGCGGCCGACCGGTACACGTCGGCACAGGGCGGCGGATTCGACGGGCTCATCTACCAAGTGGACGGCCGGCCGCGAACCGCGGAGGTCGCTGCACTGCCGGGCGCGGCGTCCGTCGACTCGGCCACCTACCTCTTCGGCGGACTGTTCCCACCCGGTTCGCCGGAAGGCCTCGACGCGTCCGTGTTCACCGGTTCGTACCGGGCGATTGGTGCGCGGCTGGTGGCGGGCCGAGATGTGAACCCGGATGTAGCGGCCGAATTCGTGGCGTCGAAGGAATTCATCGACCACTACCACGCCGCGATCGGTGACAAGTACGAGCTGAAGACGCTCAGTCAGGAGCAGGCCGACACCCAAGGGTTCAACCTCAACGAAGAACCCGAGGGGCCGACCGTGGAGGGTGTGCTCGTCGGCGTCTTCGATAGCCCGGCGAGCCTCGAAGATGATTCGGTCGGCAGCGCAGTTTTCTCACCGGCCCTGCTCGCCGATGCGACCATGGGCGTGAAGACGACGATCATGTCTGTCGGTTTTGATCGAGGCGTTGACGTGGACGCCTTTCGAGCCCAATTGGACAGCCTGCCGGGCAGCGAGGCGCTGAGCCTGCAGCCGGGCATGCTCGTGAGCGAAACGCTGCGAAAGGCGCTCGACGCTCAAGCGTTGGGCCTGTGGGCGCTCACCGCCGTTGCGGCCGTCGCTTCCGTCGTGGTCCTCGCACAGCTGATCACCAGGCAGATTCGGCTGTCCGAAGCCGAGCGAACCCGGCTGTCGTCGATCGGATATGTCGACCGGCAGATCGGCTGGGAATCCATGGGTCGAGCGGCCATCCCTGTGTTGTCCGGAACGGCAGTAGGAGTTGTCATCGCGATTGCCTTGTCCGGCGTCTTCCCCACCGGGTTTGCCCGCCGGATCGAGCCGCATCCCGGGCAACGTGGCGACCTCGGTGTACTTGTGCTCGGTGTCGCCCTGGTCGTCACGGCATTGATGCTGAGCACTCTGGTGACGCTGCTCATCTCGAGGACGAAGTCGCGACGCGATTCGCAGTCGACTCTGCCGATCGAGGCACTTGCAACGCGGGCAGGCTCGGCGACTGCT
>DATAJN010000152.1:0-6908 GCA_036262105.1 Ilumatobacteraceae bacterium | reverse complement strand
GACCAGCGCGGCGATGCGTTGCTCGAGGGTGAGCACCTCCGCACCGAAGTCAGGATCGTCGTCGGGCCCGTAGCGTCCGAGGTAGCCGCTGCGCAGCACTCGAGCGACTGCTTCAACTTCGCGCTCGTCGATCAGATCGTTTCCCGGGCCTGGCATACGTCCTCCTTGGTCAGTATCAGAAATCTACTGCAAACGTTTGCAATCGATCCCGCGGATCAACCCCCGAAGCCTCCCCGAACCAGTTACGCAAACGATTGCACAATTTGTGATTCGGCACAAGCAACGATCGCTACACTCGCTCCGTGCGCACCGTCATCGATACGGCAGAGGCTGTTCGTCGAGGAGAGCTCGCCGCCGTCGACGTGCTCGACGAGTGCCTGGCCGCCATCGAGAACGGCAACGGTGAGCTGAATGCGTTCATCCACCTCGACGCCGGTCAAGCACATCGTGATGCGGAACGGATCGATGCGCTCGTCGCTGCCGGCAAGGACCCCGGCCCACTCGCCGGTGTGCCCTTCGGAGTGAAGGATCTCGACGACTGTGCCGGGATGCCGACCGGCCGCGGCTCGCTGTGGTACTCCGGCGCGCCGCCGGTCGAGAACGACTCGATCCACATCCATCGCCTCCGCTCGGCCGGCGCCGTGGCCGTCGGCAAGACTGCCGTTCCGGAGTTCGGGTTCTGGGCGTACACCAACAACCGGGTCACGGGCGTCACGCGCAACCCGTGGAACCTTGGCAGAACTCCGGGTGGGTCGAGCGGCGGGTCGGCAGCGGCCGTGTCTGCCGGCCTGGTGCCGTTCGCCTCATCGAGCGACGGTGGCGGATCCACTCGCACGCCGGCTGGATTTTGTGGTCTCGTCGGGCACAAGCCTTCGTTCGGTCGCATCCCCGACGTCCGTGGTACCCGGTACTCGCAGACTGCGGCCGCCGGCTGCCTGGCCACCTCTGTGGCCGACGCGGCACGCCTGCTCGACGTCATGGCGGGTCCGCATCCGCAGGATCGCACCGCCCTGCCGGCATCGGGTGTTCTCTACGAGCAGCGAATCGAACGGCTCGACACAACCGGGTTGCGCGTCGGCTGGTCGGTCGATCTCGGGTTCGCCATCGTCGATCCTGAGGTGGCAGCCGTGACGACGGCGGCGGCGCGGGCGCTCACCGCCGAGGCCGGTCTCACCATGGTCGACATCGACGTGTGCTTCGACGACCTCATCCCCATCTGGGCACAACTCGAGTCCGTCGATCGTTGGGTTGGGTTGCCTCCCGGCTTGTGGCCCGACCGCGCTGACGATCTCGACCCGGGAGTGCGGCCCGCGTTCGAGCGCACCGAATCGATGACCGTGGTGCAGTACGCGGCCGCACTCACCAGGCGGCGCGAGATCGAGATGGAGTTGGCGGAGCTCTTCGAACGGATCGACGTACTCCTGACACCGACATCAGCCATCACGGCTTTTGCCGCTGAGGGGCCGATGCCTACGGAGATCAACGGGCAGAAGGCGCCTCCGGCAGGTGCCGTGCCGTTCGCCATGCTGGCCAACCTCTGGGGAACACCAGCTGCGTCGGTCCCGGCCGGCGAGTCGACCGAGGGCCTACCCATCGGGTTGCACATCGTCGGCAACCGTCACGCCGACGACGTGGTGCTGCGACTCGCCCGCATCCTGGAGCAATACCGGCCATGGCCGAGGCACTCTCCCGGTCGTAGCTGACGCGTGGACCTCGACGACTTCCAACTGCTGATCGACGTGACCTTTGGCGAGCGCGATCGTGCTCGTGGCGTGCCCAGTTCGGTCGCCTGGCTGGCCGAAGAGGTCGGCGAGCTGGCCCAATCGGTGCGCAAGGGTTCGCACGAACAGCAACTGCACGAGTTCGCCGATGTGCTGGCGTGGCTGGCGTCGCTGGCGAACCAGCTGGGGGTGAACCTCAGTGAGGCATCACGTCGCTACGCCAACGGCTGCCCGCGCTGCTCATCGATCCCCTGCGTTTGCCCCTAGAGATACAGCTCAGCGATTTGTATGGCGTTGAGAGCGGCGCCTTTGCGGAGGTTGTCGTTGCTGACGAACAGCACCAGGCCGCGGCCACCGTCGACCGACATGTCTTGACGAATGCGGCCGACGTAACAGGGATCCTGACCGGCGGCCTCGAGCGGTGTCGGGATGTCACTGAGCGCGACTCCTGGAGCCGCCCCGAGCACCTCGATGGCGCGGGCCACGCTGATCGGCCGATCGAACTCGGCGTTGATGCTCAGCGAGTGGCCAGTGAACACCGGCACGCGCACGCACGTTCCGCTGACGCGCAGACTCGGGATGGCCAGGATCTTGCGGCTCTCGTGGCGCAGCTTCTGCTCTTCGTCGGTCTCCAGCAAGCCGTCGTCGATGTACTTGCCCGCATACGGCAAGACGTTGAACGCAATCGGCTTGACGAACTTTCCGGGAGCCGGAAATGGCACCGCCGACCCATCGTGAGTGAGCTCGCGGGCCTGATCGACCACTTCGCGCACCTGCTTGTCGAGCTCGTCGACGCCGGCGAGGCCCGCGCCGCTGACGGCTTGGTACGTCGAGGCGATCATCCGCACGAGTCCAGCCTCGTCGTGCAACGGCTTGAGCACCGGCATGGCCGCCATGGTGGTGCAGTTGGGATTGGCGATGATGCCCTTGCGGACGTTGCTGATCTCGCCAGGGTTGACCTCACTGACGATCAGCGGTACGTCGGGGTCCATGCGCCACGCCGAGGAGTTGTCGATGACGATGACTCCGGCCGCAGCGAATCGCGGCGCCAACTCTCGCGACGAGGTTGCTCCGGAAGAGAACAGGGCGATGTCGAGGCCGCTTGGATCGGCTGTCGCCGCATCCTCGACCGTGATCTGCTCGCCCTTCCATTCCAGGGTGGTTCCCGCCGAGCGGGCCGAGGCGAAGAAACGGATCTGCGAGACTGGAAAGTTGCGCTCGACCAGGATTCGGCGCATGACCCCGCCGACCTGTCCGGTGGCACCGACGACACCAATTTTCATGGCCCAGAGGCTAACGCCGAGTCACCTCGTGCGCCCCGCGATTATCGCCATCTGTCACTGTGAAGGTCAGCGGACTCTGGCGACGAGCCACCAATGGCTGCGGTGCACACCTTCGAACGCTTCGTCGGCGGTGCCGGCGATGGCGAAACTGCGGCGTTTCGGAGATCTCACGATCTGCACATCGGTGAGGTGCTCGCCGACCTTGGCCAGCACATCGGCCGGGGAGAGCCGATTGGCCTGCCAGCCGAGGCGGGCAAACGATCGGCTCTTGGCGATCGCCGACCCGAACTTGGGCACCCTCCAGAGACCGCGGACTACGTGGCCGGCGGGCCACAAGACGACATCTCCGGCCGTCCAGGTTCGGTAGTTCAACGCCACGTGGCCTCCGGCGCGGGTGACGCGCACCGCTTCGGCGGTCAACGCCAAGGCATCGTCGCTGTGACAGTGCTGCAGCGTGATGTAGCTGAATGCGAGGTCGCCCGCGCCGTCGGGCAGGGCGATGGTGCGGCCGTCGGCCACGCGGCTGGTCTGCAGCCGCTCGGGACGACCGAACTGGGCGACGGTCTCACGGCACCGCTCGAGGAACGCGCCATCGAGATCGCAGGCGATGACGCGGCCGAACAGGCGGGTGAAGCTGGCGGTCATGCGGCCGATCCCGGCACCGATCTCCACCAGGGTCTGATCGGCGAGGTCATCGCCCAGCCCGAACGCGGTCAGATAGGCGAGTGTCTCGTGGTTGCCGGTCTCGACGAACTCGGCCAGGCTGAGGTGACTGCCGGTCTTGTTGTTGAACACCCAACCTGTGTCGCGTACAACCTCGTCGGCGGAGCGCTTCAACTCGGTCGTCGTGCCCGCAGCCCGCCACGGCACATAGTTGCGTCGCATCGCGTGCTGGCTACTTCCGTTCCGGCAAGGGCGCCGAATACGCCTGGCCGGAGTCGAGCCCGAATGCCGTGTGCAGGGCGCGTGCTGCACGCTCGAGCCCACTGGCCGCGGTGACCACACTGATGCGGATGGTCGAGGTCGAGATCATCTGGATGTTGACCGACTCGTCGGAGAGCGTGCGGAACATCTTGGCGGCAATGCCCGGGCTGGTCTTCATGCCTGCGCCGACCAAGCTGATCTTGGCGATGTCGGCGTCGTGATCGACACCTCTGGCGCCGATCTCGGCGGCGACACGGCCGACGATCGACTCGGCGGTGGCCATGTCGGCCTTGGGCATCGTGAAGCTGATGTCGGTCGTGCCGTCCTGCGATGTGTTCTGCACGATCATGTCGACGTTGACGTTGGCTGCGGCAAGCGGCTCGAACAGCGCGGCAGCGATGCCCGGCCGGTCGGGGACGGCGACGATGGTCACCTTCGACTCGCTGGTGTCGGTGACGACGCCCGAGATGATCGGCTCTTCCATGCTTGGCTCCTGATCGGTGACCCATGTGCCCGGCTCCCACGTGAACGCGGAGCGAACGTGGACGGGAACGTTGTGATTGCGGGCGAACTCGACGCTGCGCAGTGCCAGCACCTTGCTACCGGCGCCGGCCATCTCGAGCATCTCGTCGAAGTTGACCCGGGGCAACTTGCGGGCCAGCGGGACGATGCGCGGATCGGCGGAGAAGACCCCAGTGACGTCGGTGTAGATCTCGCAACTGTCGGCGGCCAGCGAAGCCGCCAGGGCGACCGCTGTGGTGTCGCTGCCGCCGCGTCCTAGGGACGTGATCTCTTTCTCCGTGCTGATGCCCTGAAAGCCGGCGACCACGCAGACTTTGCCTGCGGCCAGCGCCTCGCGCACTCGATCCCCCTTGACCTCGAGGATCTTGGCCTTGCCGTGCATCGAGTCGGTGATGATGCCCGCCTGGCTGCCGGTGAAGCTGACCGCTTCGATGCCCAGGTCGGCAAGCGCCATGCACAGCAGCGACATCGAGATGCGTTCACCCGTGGTGATCAGCATGTCCATCTCGCGGCCGGGCTGGGTGCTGGACACGTCATTGGCCAGCTTGATGAGGTTGTCGGTGGTCTTGCCCATGGCGCTCGGCACCACGACCACGTCGTTGCCGTGGCGGCGGGTGAACGCAACGTTCTCGGCGACGGCGCGCATGCGATCGGGGTCGGCGACGGAAGTTCCGCCGTATTTCTGCACGATCAGGGCCACGGGGTCCACAGGTTAGCGAGTTAGTGTCGAACGTCGTGCTTGGTCGCGTGTTGGATGATTCGTACGCGCCAGAGGTTCGTCGCGACCTCACGGCCTTCGCCGCGGCGCGCACGACGTCGAACGCGTGCTACCGATTCGTCGCTCCGTTCATCGCCACCATCGCTCGTGGCCTGCACGTCTCGGTGGCCGACATCGGTGTGGCGATCGCCATCTCCGAGATGTCGGGCCTGGCGTCACCACTGATCGGGCGGTTCGTCGATCGACTCGGCGCGCGACGCGCCGTGGCCGCCGGACTGGGCGCAGTGCTCACCGGGACATGCCTGGCCGCGGCCACACAGGGCGTGGGAATGCTCGCCGCCGCGCTGGTCATCCTCGGTTTGGGCAACAGCACCTTCTATCTCGGCGTCGGTTCCTGGATCGCGGGGCACGTGCCGTTCGAGCGTCGCGGACGGGTGACCGGGCTGATCGAGGTGTCGTGGGCGTTCGGATTGCTCGTCGGCGTCAGCACGATGGGGCTCGTCACCCAGCTGACGAACTGGCGCGTCGGGTACCTCAGCGGTGCTGTCGCCGTTGCGGCGATGGCCATCGTGGTGATCGGTCGCATCGATCCACCGCAGCCGACACTGAAACCGGTCGGCGGCTTCCCGGTCGGCCACGGCAAGCTCGTCTCACGCGGTTGGATGGTGTTGCTCGCCGGGTTCACGATGACTGCGGCGAGCTACGCGCTGGTGGTCACCTTCGGAAGCTGGCTGGAGGACCAGTTCGGTTTCACACCGGCAGGCATCTCGGGAGTTTCGTTCCTGCTCGGCGCCGGCGAGTTGTGCGCCACCTTGTCGGTCGCCCGGTTCACCGACATCTGGGGCAAGCGACGGTCGGTGGCCGCCGGTGCGGCGCTGATGATCCCCGCTGGCACAGGTTTGGCGTTGTGGCATCACGACCTCGTCGTCGGCATCATCTTTCTGGCGATTGCCGCCATTGGCTTCGAGTTCTCCGTCGTCAGCGCCATCTCACTCGGCACGGGCCTCGTCCCCGGCGCGCCGGCGCGCGGCCTGGGCCTGTTGATCGGCGTCGATACGGTGGGTCGGGCAGCGATGTCGGTGCCGGCGACGCGCCTCTACTCCCGCTACGGCATCGGCTGGCCGGCGGCCATTGCGGCGATCCTCGCAGCGATCAGCGTGGCAGCAATCATCGTGTCGGGTCGCGGCGAACGAACCTGACTCAACCGCGATAGCCATTGGTGATCGGCAGGCGGCGGTCCTTCCCGAACGCCTTCACACTGACCCGCACGCCGGGCGGGCATTGCCGCCGCTTGTACTCCATCACGTCGACCAGTCGCGTGATGCGCCGAACGAGGGCTTCGTCGTGACCGAGCTCGATGATCTCCGACGCGGTGCGATCCTCTTCCACATAGAGCTCGAGGATCGGATCGAGCACTTCGTACGCCGGCAAGCTCTGATCGTCGCGCTGATCGGGACGTAGTTCTGCCGAGGGCGGTTTGGTGATGACGCTCTCACTGATGATCTCACGGCCGGCGCGCTGGTTGTAGTAGCGGCACAGGTCGTAGACCCGCGTCTTCAACACGTCCTTGATCACGCCGTAACCGCCTACCGAGTCGCCGTACAACGTGAAGTAGCCGACCGCCATCTCGCTCTTGTTGCCGGTCGTCAGCACCATCCATCCGAACTTGTTCGACAGTGCCATGAGCGTTGCCCCGCGAACCCGACTTTGCAGGTTCTCTTCCGTGAGATCGGCGGGTTT
>DATAJN010000151.1:0-5620 GCA_036262105.1 Ilumatobacteraceae bacterium | reverse complement strand
CGACTTCACGATCAGCGCCGCCAATGGCATCACTCCCGATGTCGTCAAGCAGTTCACCGGCAATGTCGCGGTACCACCCACGTGGACCGATCAAACGATCGCAGCTGCGTTCCAGGTCGGTGTCGTGGTGAACGACGGCGTATCCGCAACCGGCACACCGGTGCCGACGTACTCCATCAGCGCCGGCGCATTGCCGGACGGGTTGTCACTCGACGCGGTCACCGGTGCGATCACCGGTACACCACTTGTCGGTGGCACATACAGCTTCACAGTCAGCGCCGGCAACGGCATCGGGACACCGGCCACCAGGGTCTTCACCGGAACGGTCGCCCAACCCGCTGGCGGCTTCGTTGCCATCAACCCGGTTCGCCTGTTGGACACACGTGACGGCGACAACAGGCTGGCAGCCGGGATCGTCAGGCACCTTTCGATCGCCGGACTCACCGGTATTCCGGTCGATGCCAGCTGGGTGGTGTTGAACGTGACAGCGACCAACGCTGCCATGTCCGGCTTCATCACGGTGTTCTCATGCGACGTCGCGATGCCGCTGACGTCGAACGTGAACTTCTTGGCCAACCAAACAGTGGCCAGCTCGGTGAGCGTGTCGCTGGACGATTCTGGCGGGGTGTGCATCGTCTCCGATGTCGCGACCGACGTTGTGATCGACATCAGCGGCGCCTACAGCCCGAGCGAAGGGATCGGTCGGCTCGCGGCCGTCGAGCCGTATCGCATCGCCGACACCCGTGAGGACGGCGGCAAGGTCGCGGCAGGTACGTTATATCTCGTCGACGTCGCCGGACACGGTATGCCAGACGACGCGACGGCGGTGCTGCTGAACATCACGGTCGATGGTCCCACGTCAGCGGGTTTCGTCACGGCGTACCCGTGCGGTGGCGACGTGCCGCTCGCCTCGAACTTGAACTTCCTGGCCGGACAAACGATCGCCAACAGCGCAGTCGTCAGGATCGGCTCCAACCATGCGGTCTGCTTCTACGTGTCGAAGTCCACCGACCTCGTCGTCGACGTCAATGGTTCGTACTCGCCGAGCTCGGCCGTTGGGTTCCCGACCAGTGCCGGTCAGCAGCGGCTGCTGGACACCCGCATGACGGGCTCGGTCGTCGCTGGCACCGTGCAAGAACTGGACCTCAACAACGTGTCCAGTGTTCCCGCGAACGCGACCTCCGTGACCTTGAACGTGACCGTAGACGGACCCCAAAGGTCCGGATTCGTCACGGTGTTCCCATGCTCGTCGGGGCGTCCTTTGGCCTCCAACATCAACTTTGTCGCCGGTCAAACGGTGGCGAACTCGGTGACGGTGCCGGTGGGAGCGAATCACAAGGTGTGTGTCTTCACGACGGCCGCTGCGGATCTCGTGGTCGACCTGAACGAGGTGTATTCAACGCTCGACTGAATGTCGGACACGTCCCCCGCTCGCCCACGGCAAAGCCCCTGTTTTCGTCGTTCAGGGCACCAACCCGGCGGCGAGGTTGGCGTCGTGGAACTGGCGGGTGATGTCGGCCATGTCGTAGGGGCGCTCGACGAGGTCCCCCGGCCCCCATTGGCTGCGAGGTTGGTTGACGAAGTCTCCGCCGTACACATGGATTGCGCCGGTGAGACGATCGGTGGGGTTCGTCACGGCGTGGATGGTGTCGGAACCGAGCAGGCAGACCTCACCCGTGTCGAGGCGTCGCCCGGCCCGCTCGACGAGCTCACCACGCTCGCCACGCGTGAAGAACTGGTTGTCCTCGGCGCCGGCGTAGATGCCGATGATCGCCCACATGTGGTGGTCGTGGGGCATCACCTGCATGCCTGGCGCCCAGGCGACGTTGATGACGGTCAACTCAGAGCTGTGGTGGAGCATGCTGATCCCGCCCACGGCCGGTGAGATTGTGTCGGCCACCTTGCCGGCCGAAGCCATCGCCTTGTCCACGACCTCCTTCGCGGCGCGTCGAGGATCCGTCTCAGTGGTGCTGGCGGTGAGCTCGGCCAGAAATGAATCGAGATCGAACATTCAATCATCTTGAACCGACGGAACTCCGATGGCAAGGCGCCCTAGGATTGACGAATCCCCGTAGTCCTTGGGGACCCTGACCCCTGTTCTCTCGCTAGTCCACCACGATCTCTGCAGGCTGTTACCCCGTGTTGCCCACATCTACTCCCCACTTGTCGACACGCCGACAAGTTCTGCGCGCGGGTATCACGGCCGCGATCGGGTCGTGGGCCGCGCTGGAACTGCTCGGCGCGGGGCGGGCGAACGCGGCGCCCGGGCCGATCATCACGTCCACACGTATCTCGATGGTGGGCGACTCGCTGACCTTGGGCACGTTGCCATTCCAGGCCGCCGACCTCGCCGATGCCGGATGGTCGCACTCGTCAATCGACGCGTACGTCAGTCGCGGAATACGTACGAAGATCCGGTCTGATCAACACACGGGCATCAATGCAGTCGACGCCATCCGTGCCAGGTCGGGAGACACCGATGCGTGGATCGTCGCACTCGGCACCAACGACGCGGTGATCTACTCGCGTGAGAAGCAGGCCGACGTGATTCGACAGATGATGGACCACATCGGTTATGGCCACAGGGTGATGTGGGTCAACGTGTACCTGCCGGAAGCTCGACATCTGCAATCGGTTTGGAACTCGGCGCTCGCCGCTGCGGCCGGCGAACGTGCTGGAGCGATGTTCGTGTACGACTGGGCGTCGTTCGCCGCAGAGAACCCGCGCTGGCTGGCCCACGACCACATCCACTACTCCCGCGACGGCTACAGGTACCGGTCGACGGCGATCGGGATCGCCTCGCGCGACCTGCTCCCTGCTGAATCCGATTCACACCTGCCACCCAGGTGGCAATCTCAGCAAGCGAAGTCGCTCCCCGGTTGATGCGGCAGTTCCGCTAACCGAGCTCGGCCAGCAACTGGTCCTTCGCCGCCGCGAGCCGTGAGGGATCGTCGCGCAGACGGGCCACCAGCATGGCGCCCTCCAGTGTGCTGATGACCACACGCGCGGCATTGCGCGTTGACCCGCGAGGCCGCAGCGAACCCGCTCGCTGCCCGTCGTCGAGGACGCGTTCCAACCACGTCTCGTTGATGTCGAAGAACTGCACGACCGCCTCACGAATCGCCGCCGGCAACGTCTGGTACTCCGCCGCCAGCATCCCGCACAGGCACATACGTTGCTGTTGCAGCACGTCGAGGTAGATCTCGGCGTAGGCGGAGATCTTCGACGGCGCATCGGCCGTCCGCTGGTCGATCGCCGCGAGCGCAGCCTCGAAGCGAGTCGTGTATCGATTGATCAGTGCCTCGCCGAGGTCGGCTTTGCTGGCGAAGTGGTAGTGCAGCGCAGCCTTGGTGACGCCGAGCTCGGCGGCGATGTCGGCATAGCTGACGCCGTTGAACCCTCTGACCTGTACGAGGTGCTCGGCGACGTCGAGCATCTTCTCGGCGGTGTCGACAACCGGTCCCTTTTCCCTGCTCACAACCACCCCTTGACGTGCTTACCTACTAGTAGGTAAGGTACACCGACGGGTGCAGCCCGGTCAACTGAACGAGCAAGGGGGCTCGAACGTGAACGATCAATCCGATACCGCCTCGGTCGTCACCGCATTCGGCGCCGCCTGGGGTGCACACGACCTCGAGACGGCGCTGTCGATGATCACCGACGATTGTGTCTTCGAATCCACGGGTCCGGCGCCCGACGGTGTGCAACACAAAGGCCGCGACGAGATCCGAGTCGCCTGGCAGCCGATCTTCGACGACACCGACAGTCGCTTCGAAGTCGAGGAGTCGTTCGTGTGCGGCGATCGGGTCGTCGAGCGTTGGTGCTACAGCTGGAACGGCGGCCACATTCGCGGCGTCGATCTGTTCCGCGTCCGTGACGGACTGGTGGCCGAGAAGGTCGCCTACGTGAAAGGGTGACGATGAGCACTGACGACATCGCCGCCTTGCATCGCCGGGCCCTCGACCACACCCGTCGCTACGTCATCGGTATCGGCGACGCGCAATGGGGTTCACCGACTCCGTGCGAAGGCTGGACGGTTCGCGAGCTCCTCAATCACATCGTCGCCGGCAACCTCTGGGCCGCCGAGCTCGGCAGTGGTCGCACGATCGCCGATGTCGGGTCGGCACTCGACGGCGACATGCTCGGAGCTGATGCACTCGGTGCTTACGACCGTTCGTCCGAAGCTGCGGCTTCGACGTTCGAGGCTCCTGGTGCACTCGACAACCCGTGCGCGGTGTCGTACGGGCCGGTGCCCGGGTCGGTCTACGCCGGCCACCGGTTCCTCGACGTGTTGATCCACGGCTGGGATCTCGCCGCAGCCACCGGGCAGTCGACCGACCTCGAACCGCAACTCGTCGACGCCTGCTGGGCAGTGTTGCGGCCGCAGCTGGAACCGATGCAAGCGAGCGGTGCGTTCGGCACGGCACACGCTGCTCAGCCCGGTGACGACGCACAGGCAACACTTCTCGCGGCGTTGGGGCGATCTGCCTGACCCGGCTAGGTTCGCGCCGTGCCCAACCTCTCCGACTCCGACATCGCCACCGCAGCTCAGGCCCTGTATCAGGCCGAGCTCGACAACATCCCGATCACCCCGATCTCCGAGACGTACGCGAACGCCGACATCGAGGACGCGTACCGCATCTCGCAGGCAGTCACAGCCCTCAAGGTGGCCGATGGACGAGTGATCAAGGGCCACAAGATCGGCCTCACGTCGAAGGCGATGCGGACGCTCACCAACGCGACCGAACCCGACTACGGCACGATGTTCGACAACTGGTTCATCATGGAAGGAAGCGTCGTCCCTCGCAGCACCATGAACCGTCCGCTCGTCGAGGTGGAGCTGGCGTTCGTGCTCAAAGAGCCGCTGCAGGGCCCTGCCATCACCATTGCCGACGTGATCAGGGCGACCGATTTCGTGTTGCCGAGCATCGAGATCGTCGATACTCGCCAGAAGGGTCGCGGGCCCAACACCTTGATCGACAGCATCTCCGACGCAGCTGCTTGCGGCCTGGTGATCCTCGGCGCCAACCCGACCAAGTTGAACGACATCGACGTGCGCAACGTCGGCGCCACCTTGTCGATCAACGGCGACATCGAAGAGAGCGGTATGGCCCGCGCCGTGATGGGCAATCCGATCAACGCTGTCGCCTGGCTGGCCAACAAGCTGCACGAGTACGGCGTCACCCCGCAGGCCGGTCACGTGATCCTGTCGGGATCGTTCATCAAGGCAATCCCGTTCCAGGTCGGTGACAACGTCGAGGCGTTGTTCAACGGGCTTGGCGAGGTCACGTTCCGCGCTCGCTGACGCGACGACGAGTCAGTCGTCGATGTAGGCGATGAACTCGCAGCTGGCCAACTTCGAACCGGCCACCACTTGTGTGTGCCGCGCCGGCCGAGCATCGGCATCGGGGAAGTACTTCACCCAAACAGGGTTGCAGGCGTCGCGGAAGGCGATGTCTGGAACGAAGAAGGTGATGCGAGCCACGTGCCGCCAATCGGCGCCTGCCGCAGTGAGGCACTCACCGATGTGATGGAACAGGTTGTTGTATTGCGCCTCGGCAGAGTCGGGAACCGTGCTGGCGCCAGGATCGCGACCAGCGATCACACTGGAAACGAGCAA
>DATAJN010000150.1:0-5027 GCA_036262105.1 Ilumatobacteraceae bacterium | reverse complement strand
TGCTGCCGTTCGGCAACCGCACGGTGATCGAGACGTTGACCGGGGATCAGCTCTCCGCCGCGTTGCTCAACGGGTTCGCGCCGGCGTGTGATTCGGCCTTCGCCGGCGGGACGGGACGTTTTCCGCAGCTCTCCGGACTCGTCATCCAATACCGCTGCGATGGGACGACGCCCGTCGTCGTCTCGATGAGCAAGGCACCGGATGGGCCGGCTGGAACGCTGACGCCAATCGGTCCGACCGACACCGTACGACTCGTCACCAACGACTTCATGTTCACGGGTGGCGACGGCTACACAGCGCTGGCAGGCGGCACCGATGTGTTGCAGCCCGGCGATGCTCTGCTCGACATCGTGGTGAACTACATCACCGCCAACTCGCCGATCGCTCCGGTGGTGGACGGACGGATCGTCAAGGTCACGGTCTGAACTCAGATGACGAGCGCGTCGACCATCGGCGCGTTCGACATCGGCACGGCGCCGGTGGCGGTGATCACCACCTGCTGTTCGAGCTTGACGCCTTCACGACCGCCAACCGCACCGATGTAACTCTCGACACATACAACCATGTTCTCCAAGAACTCGCCGTCGTAACCCCAATCGGCGTAGTCGGCGGCATAGGCCACGGTCGGGAACTCGTCGACCATCCCGGCGCCGTGAATCATCATCATGTACCGGTTGGGCACGTACTCATCGGGAACCGGCCAGCACTTCTCGCCGAACTCCTTGAACGACAGCCCTGGCTTGATCAGATCGATATTGGTGAGAACTTGCGTCTGGGCGATCTCGTACAGCTTGCGTTGCTCGGGTGTCGGCGCCTTCCCGGGGCAGACGAATGCACGGGAGATGTCGGCCAAGTAGCCCGACGGCCCGACCATATCGGTGTCGAACACGACGAGGTCGCCCGCCTCGACCACCCGGTTGCTGGCTTCTTGGAACCATGGGTTGGTGCGCGGCCCCGATGTGAGGAGGCGGCATTCGATCCACTCGCCGTCGTGGGCGATGTTGGTTTCGTGCAGCAGACCGAAGAGCTGGTTCTCGGTCATCCCTGGTTGCACGGCCTGGCGGATGCGCTCGACGCCGACGTCGCAGACATCCATCGACAACTGCATGGCCATCAGCTCCTCGGGTGTCTTGATCATGCGTGCCAGTTCGAGCGGCTCTTGGGCGTCGAACAGCTGAATCCCGGCGTCGGTGAGGTGCTTCGCACCCCACGGCTCGCAACGATCGACAGCCAGCCGCTGTTCGGGTCCGCCGTGCCGGCGCATCAGATCGATGATGTCGCGCGACCACAACTCGGCCTTCTCCTGCGTACGCGGGCCGGCCAAGAAGTAGAACCACGGCACCGACTTGCGGACCTCGTCGACTGAGTCGAGGTCGGTCATCTGGTACAGGCACGTGCCGTACTCGAACAGCACGACCGGGCCGTCGACCGGCACGAACACGTATCGACCTGGCGCATGCATGGTCCACACGTTGAAGGTGTGAGTGTCGGTGGCGTAACGGATGTTGATCGGGTCGCTCAACAGCGCGGCGCCGTAGTCGTGGGCAACGAGTTCGGCGCGTATGCGGGCAAGCCGGTCGAGGCGAAGCTTGCGCCGGTCGATGGCGCCGAGTCGTGTCGGGATGTCGATGGCCAGGCTCATGGGCTCCTCCGTTACCTCAGTCGATCAGTACCACATGTCGGGCATGGATGCTTTCCGTCGCTCGACGAAGTCGAGCAACTCGGCGTCGACGGCGTCATCGATGGGTGGAGCTTCGTACTTGGCCAGCACGTCGTGCAAGAGGATCGCGGCGCGATCCTCGCTACGCCGTTCACCACCGTCACGCCACTGCTCGAACGACGAGGAGTCACTGAGCACCGGCTCGTAGAACGCCGTCTCGTAGTGACGCAGCGTGTGCTGAGCCGAGAAGAAGTGCTTGCCAGGACCGATCTCGGCGAACCCGTCGAGAGCGAACTGGTCGGTCGAGAGATCGAAGCCCTTCAGGTAGGTGTGTGCGGCGCCACACAGGTCGAGATCCATCATGAACTTCTCGTAGCCCATCGTCAGCCCGCCCTCCAACCATCCGGCAGCGTGGAGGATGAAGTTGGCGCCGCATTGCAGCGCGGCGAGCATCGACACGGCCGATTCGCTCATCGCTTGCCCATCCGGGATCTTCGACGAGGTGAACGCCCCGGAACAGCGCAGCGGCAGGCCCACCCGCCGGGCCAACTGACCAACGACGAGGGAACCGAGTGCCGGCTCGGGTGTGCCGAACGTGGGGCTGCCGCTGTGCAGGTTCATCGACGACAAGAAGTTGCCATAGATCGCCGGCGAGCCCGGGCGAACCAACTGACCGAGGGCAATGCCGACCAGGGTCTCGGCGTGGGCTTGGGCGACAGCGCCGGCCGTGGTGACGGGACCCATCGCCCCGCCGAGGATGAACGGGACGACGACCGGGGCTTGGTTGGCGGCAGCGTAGGTCTTGAGGGCACCGGTCATCGTCGCGTCCCACACCAGTGGCGAATTGACGTTGACGTTGCCCATGATCACGCAGTTGTTGTCGACGACCTCGGCGCCGAAGACGATGCGGGCCATCTCGATCGAGTCGGCGGCTCGCGACGGGTGCGTGACCGAACCCATGAAGGCCTTGTCGCTGTACCGCAGATGGGCATAGACCATCTCCAGATGACGCTTGTTGACGGGCACATCGACGGGCTCGCAGACGGTGCCGCCGCTGTGATGGAGCCACGGCGTGTCGTAGGTGAGCTTGACGAAGTTCTGGAAGTCGACGAGCGAGGCGTAGCGCCGGCCCCCAGCGAGGTCACGAACGAACGGCGAGCCATACGTCGGCGCAAGGACGACGTTGTTGCCGCCGATCTCGACCGATCGCAGCGGATTGCGGGCCAACTGGGTGAACTGTCGTGGTGCGGTGGTGCACAGCGCCCGCACATGCCCGGGGTCGAAATGAACCGTGATGCCGTCAACCGTGGCGCCCGCATCGCGGAACAGTCGCAGCGACTCGGCGTCGTCACGAATCTCCATGCCGACGTCGGCGAGAATTCGGTCTGCCTGGCTCTCGACGAGCGCAAGACCCTCTTCGTTGAGCAGTTCGTACGGCGGTATCTCCCGGCGAATGAATGCGGGGGCTTGTGGTTTGGCGCCTTCCCCGGTACGGGACGCCACGCGCGCCGAGCGTCCACCGCCGGTGCGGTGGCGGGCGCCGGAATCGGTCACGTGGCGACTTTCTTCTGCAGCTCGACGAGCTGCTCTGCGGGGATCACGCAGCGGATCTGGTGGCCGTTGCCGGCGTCGAGCAGCGGTGGTTCCTGAACATCGCAGACACCCTCGATGAACCGATGGCATCGAGGATGGAAGACGCAACCGCTGGGTGGATTGGCCGGGCTGGGGATCTCACCATGCAGCGGGATGCGATTGCGCTCGGCGCCGTCGACATCGGGTACTGCCGAGAGCAATGCCTCGGTGTACGGATGGTGCGGTCCGTTGAACACGTCGTCGGTATCGCCGACCTCCATGATCCGCCCGAGATACATGACCGCGATGCGATCGGCAAGGTAGCGCACCACGCCGAGGTCGTGGCTGATGAACACGTAGCTGGTGCGTTGCTCGGATTGCAGCTCGGCGAGCAGGTTGAGGATTGCCGCCTGCACTGACACGTCGAGAGCGCTGGTGGGCTCGTCGCACACGACGATTCGAGGATCGCCGGCGAAGGCGCGAGCGATGGCAACGCGCTGCTTCAGGCCGCCCGACAGCTGGCGCGGCTTCATGTCGAGGTGTCGCGGAGAGAGGCGGAGATGGTCGGTAAGCGCGGCGACCTTGCGATCGCCGGCTTCTCGATCGACACCTGTCAGCTTGCGCACCGATCGGGCCAGGATCCGCCGAACCGTCCACGACGCGTTGAGCGCCGAGTCGGGGTTCTGGAAGATGATCTGCATCGCCCGCTTGTCTCCCCTGCTCCGCTTGGAGATCGTGCCGGCGAGCTCATGATGATCGAGCGACAACTCGGAACCCTCGTCGGCTGCGTGAATGCCGAGGATCGCCTTGGCCAGCGTCGACTTTCCTGAACCCGACTCGCCGACCAGCCCCAGCGTCTCGCCGTCGGCGAGCGACAGGTCGATGCCGACCAGGGCCGGGACTTTCTGCCCTTTCTGACGGAACGTCTTCGACACGTCGACGATCGACAAGATCTCGCTTCCGGTGGAAGGAGCCGCGGCGATCGGTCCGGGCATCGTCTCCAGCACGGTGATCTCGTCGTGGTGATGACAGCGGGCCAGGTGGCCGTCACCGATGTCGACCAATTCCGGTGCCACCTCGCGGCACACGTCGGTGACCAGTGGACACCGGTCGATGAACACACAAGTTGGCAGGTCGGCTCCGAGTGGAGGGAGCGTGCCCGAAATGGTCGACAGGGCGTGTTCGGACTTGCGCATGCCACTGCGCGGAATGGAGTGGAGCAGGGCGACTGTGTAGGGGTGCTTCGGTGCATCGAACAGTTCGTCGGCCACACCCTGTTCGACGATCTTGCCGGCGTACATCACCCCGACCCGATCACACATCGAACGGATCACACCGAGGTTGTGAGCGATCATCAGGATCGCTGCACCGGTCGTGCTGCGCAGCGTGCGCACCAGATCGAGCACCTCGGCTTCGACTGTGGCATCAAGACCGGTGGTCGGTTCGTCGAGCACCAGGAGCTTCGGGTCGCAGGCCAAGGCCATGGCGATGACGACCCGTTGCAGCATCCCACCGGAGAGCTGGTGCGGGTAGCGACCCATGACCCGTTCAGGATCGGCGATCTGCACCTTGCGCAGAGCAGCGAGTGAACTCTCCCTGGCCTGGGTGTTCGACTGGCCGAGCACGACGAAGGTCTCGATCAGCTGCCTACCGATCCGCAGCGTCGGATTCAGCGCTGAGCCAGGTTCCTGGTAGACCATCGAGGCTTTTCGTGCCCGGAAACGTCGCAGTTCCGCGGTAGTCATCGCGGTGATGTCGTCACCGTCGACCAACACCCGCCCCGATGTGATCGATC
>DATAJN010000149.1:0-2442 GCA_036262105.1 Ilumatobacteraceae bacterium | reverse complement strand
GGGATCGACTTCTTGCCGGCCAGGTACTGCCCGGTGATCGACTCCTTGACCTTGGTGATGCCCTTGACCGGACCGCTGTAGACCACATCGCCGCCGTGCTCGCCGGCGCCGGGACCGATGTCGACGATCCAGTCGGCCTCTCGGATCGTTTCTTCGTCGTGTTCGACGACCAACACCGTGTTGCCGAGGTCGCGTAGGCGGAGCAAGGTGTCGATGAGCCGGCGATTGTCGCGCTGGTGCAAGCCGATCGATGGTTCGTCGAGGACGTACAACGTGCCGACGAGACCCGACCCGATCTGGCTCGCCAACCGGATTCGCTGCGCCTCGCCGCCTGCAAGCGTGGCGGCCGAGCGCGAGAGGCTGAGATAGTCGAGACCGACATCGAGCAGGAAGCCGAGTCGAGCATTGATCTCCTTGGTGACCCGCTCGGCGATCATGCGGTCGCGTTCGCTGAGCTCGAGCGTCGCCAGGAACTTGGCAGACTCCCCGATCGCCATGTCGCAGATCTCGGCGATGTTCTTGTCGTTGACGGTGACTGCGCGTGTTGCCGGCTTGAGCCGCGTGCCTCCGCAGGCCGTGCACGGCACCTCGCGCATGTACCCCTCGTACTGCTCGCGCGACCAGTCGCTCTCGGCGCCCTGGCGCCGACGGTTGAGCCAAGGGATGACACCCTCGTAGGCGGTGGAGTACTCGCGAGTACGCCCATAACGGTTCTTGTACTTGACCTTCAAGTTGCCCTCGACACCGTGCAGCACCACCTTCTGCTGCTTGGCGTTCAGCGTGCGGTACGGCGCATCGAGGTCGAGCCCGTACACCTCGGCCACGGCCTCGAGCATGCGTGTGAAGTACTGCGTGTGCGACGTGCGCCACGGGGCGATGGCCCCTCCGTTGATCGATAGATCATTGTCGGGGATGACGAGTTCGGGGTCGACCTCGAACGTCGTGCCGAGGCCGTCGCACGCCTCGCACGCGCCATACGGCGAGTTGAACGAGAAGTTGCGCGGCGCCGGCTCGTCGTAACTCGTTCCGCACTTCGGACAGGCGAGGTGCTGACTGAACGTGAGTGTTTCCGTTTCGCTGCCGTCGGCCGGCATCAGCTCGACCTCGGCGACGCCATCAGCCAACTTCAACGCTGTCTCCAGCGAGTCGGTGAGCCGGCGCTCGATCCCGTCGCGGCGAACGAGGCGGTCGATGATGACCTCGATCTTGTGCTGTTCGTATCGCGCCAACCGCTCGTCACGCTTGAGGAACTCGGCGATGTCGACGACCTCGCCGTCGACCCGAGCGCGGACGTAGCCCTGACCGGTGAGGTCTTCGAGCAGTGTGTCGTAATCGCCCTTGCGGCCGCGAACGATGGGCGACAGCACCTGGAACCGCGTGCCATCGGGCAACAGCAGGATGCGATCGACGATCTGTTGCGGGGTTTGGCGTTGCAACCTGGTTCCGTCGTTGGGGCAGTGTTGCACACCGATACGCGCGTAGAGCAGGCGCAGGTAGTCGTAGATCTCGGTGATCGTTCCCACGGTCGACCGAGGATTGCGGCTGGCCGACTTCTGATCGATGGAGATGGCCGGTGACAACCCCTCGATCATGTCGACATCGGGCTTGTCCATCTGTCCGAGGAACTGGCGGGCATAGGAGCTCAGGCTCTCGACGTACCGACGCTGCCCTTCGGCATAGATCGTGTCGAAGGCCAGGCTGCTCTTTCCGGAACCGGAGAGGCCGGTGAAGACGATCATCTTGTCGCGCGGCAGTTCGACGTTGATGTTTCGCAAATTGTGCTCGCGCGCGCCGCGAACGATGATCTTTCCGGTGTCGGCTGCAGGCATCGTGGCGAGGTTACCGAGGTGAGCGCTGTCGGCGCCTGTGGTACATGTCGCTCAGTCTAGCACGAGACCGAACACACGTTCTGCTCCAGTTTTGTCAAGTTCGTGCCGATAGGAGAGGCATGAACGGCGGACCTACGAATGATGCGACCCTCGGGCGGACAGCACGAGCCGCCCTCGAGCATCTGCGACGAAACTCCGGCTTTCCCACCTGGCTCTTCACGCGCATCCACGACCACGAGCAGATCGTCATCGCCTCGGTCGACCCCCAGTTCTCGATCGTCGCCAGCAGCGTGCTGCCCAGCAACCTGTCGGCTGATCGATACCTGGCCAACGTCGTCAAGACGGTGGTGCCCGTGCAGTTGCCGAACGGCCAGCCGTATGGAGCACTCGTCGGCCTCAGCCGAGAGCTGCCCCCGCCGATGTCGAACCAAGCGGAATCGCTCGTGCCGCTGTTGGCCAACATGCTCGGAGCCCTGGCCGGCGCCGAGGCGACCGTCGCCGCCGGCACGCGTCGCGCCGAGCGATCTCGCGCCGCGCTCGACGTGCTGACCGGCACGGCAACACGCCAAGCTTGGGACTTGCAGCTGACCGTCAACGACGAGCGTTGCAACTC
>DATAJN010000148.1:0-10975 GCA_036262105.1 Ilumatobacteraceae bacterium | reverse complement strand
AGCACGTTCCGATCGATCTTGCGCAACGAACTCGGGCTGGATCCGCCGGCAGCGATCCGCACCCTGGAGAGCAGGATCCTCGAGTCCGACCCGGCGCTGCTCGGCACGCCTCAGGCACTGTCGAGTCGACGTTCGCGGATCCCGCCTGTCGAGGTGACGTCACTCGTCGGCCGCAGCACCGACTTGGCCGGCATCGTCACGCGGCTGGGCGAGCAGCGCCTTGTGACCCTGGTCGGCCCGGGCGGCGTGGGCAAGACACGGCTGGCGATGCGGGTGGCAGCAGACGTGTGGGATGCGCGAGGTGGCGAGGTGTACGTCGTCGACCTCGCGCCTGTTCACGATCCGCTGTTGGCGGTGGCATCGGTTGCCACCGCCATCGATGTCCAGCAGCGCCAGCATCTCTCGGTGGAGGACACGCTCGTCGAGTTCCTCCGCGGCCGCCGCGCCCTACTCGTCCTGGACAACTGCGAGCACCTTCGTGCGGCCGTGGCCCGGCTGACCGAGCGCCTCGTGGCTGCGTGCCCCGACCTCACCATGCTGGCCACGAGCCGCGAGGTGCTCGGCCTCGCCAGTGAGCACGTGTGGCGGGTGGAGCCGCTCGCCGTGGCTCCCGTGGCGACGTCGGCCGATCAGATCGCGAACGTGGCAGCTGTGAGGTTGTTCGTTGACCGAGCCGCGGCATCGAATCCCGCCTTCGTGCTCGGACCGGACAACGTGGAGGCGATTGCCGAGATCGTTCGTCGCGTCGACGGGCTGCCACTAGCCATCGAACTGGCTGCGGCGCGACTCCGGGCGATCAGCCCTGCGGCGCTTGCCGAGCGCCTCGAGCAGAGATTCGACCTCCTCGATCATGCGCAGTTCACGCCGGTCGAACGTCACCAGACGGTGAGGGATCTCGTCGGCTGGTCCTTCAATCTCCTCACGCCGGATGAGCAGACACTCTTCGCCCGCCTCTCCGTCTTCGCCGGAGCGTTCGGGCTGGATTCGGTCGAGTCCATCTGCACTGATGAAACACTCGACGCAGTCGCATCGGCGCGTCTGCTCGCCGCGTTGGTGGACAAGTCGATGGTGCAGATGACTGACGCACACGCCGGTCGCTACCGGGTGCTCGAGCCACTGCGCGAATTCGGCCGTTCCGAACTCGGCGAGGAAGAACAAGCTGCCGTCTGTGAGCGCCACGCGACCTGGTATCTCGAACTCGCCGAAAGCTGTGGCGCTGCGCTTGCCGGCCCGCACGAGGCTTCGGAGTCGGCGCGTTTGGACCGCGACTTCGACAACCTGCGCAGCGCGTTCTCGTGGACCCTCGAGCACCGCGACCTCGAACGAGCGTGCAAGCTCGTCGTCGCGATGCGGGAGTACTCATTCCGATCCATGCACGCCGAAGTGATCGCCTGGGCCGACGACGTGACCGCGATGACGGGGTTCGACGACTCGCTGCAGTCTCCACTCGTGCTCGCGATGGCCGCATATGGGCGATTTGTCCGTGGCGATCTCGACAGTTCCATCCGCTATGGCGAACTCGCAATCGCGGCGTCCACGCGGCTCGGCGTCGGCACATCCGGGCTCGCCGAACGATCACTGGCAAATTCGCTGTTCTATCGAGGCGAAGCCGCCACGGCACAGCAATGGATCGACCGCATGGTCCTTGATGCGCAGGGTGGTTCACCCGCGCGACTCACGCACGCTCTCTACATGCGATCCGTTGCGTTCACCAGCGTGGGGAGCCCGCAGCGCGGCGTCGAGTTGGCGGAGGAGGCGCTGAATGCGGCCCGCCGCAGTGGTTCGCCAACCGCGCTCGCGGAGGCCTCGTACGCGCTCGGTTTGGCGCTCGAGTCGAGTGACGAGGCCGCCGCCGCGGCGTTGCTCACCCAGGCCGCCGAAGTGGCCGCTGGTGCGGGGAACAGGTGGATCCAGGCCTTCGCGCTGACCGAGGTGCTGTGGCTGGAAGCGCGGCAGGGCTCGCCGCGGACTGCGCTCGCACGCTTCTCCGGCGTCATCGATCTGTGGTTCCGAGGCGGCGATTGGGCCAACCAATGGCTCTCGCTCCGCCACGTGTTCGGGATACTCGTGCAGCTCGACGACCATCGTGCCGCGGCGACGTTGCACGGCGCGCTCACCGCGGTTGGGGCTTCGTACGCGTTGCCCTTCGAGTCGTCCGACGCGGAGCACATCAGTGAACTTGTCGGGATGCTACGCAAGCGTCTCGGTGCAGCCGGCTTCGCCGGCGCCGTGCGGCACGGCGCGTCGATGAGCGACGGTGAGATCGTCGACTTCATCCAGGAACGGATCGCTGTGCTGACGGGCTGAGAGCTCTTTGTCCGTCGCAGTTGTGATGGCTGTTTCGGCGTGTTTGTCCGCCGTTCACGCGTGACGTCATAGTGTGCGGTTCGTGTCCGAGCACGTAACAACCCACACCGACCCGAGCGACATCGTGCCGTCGCTGATGGCACCCGTGAAGCCGCACGTGATCGTGCTGTTCGGAGCGACGGGCGATCTCGCTCGCCGCAAGCTGCTGCCCGGTCTCTTGCACTTGTCACTCGCCGGACTCGTGAGCGACTGCCGCATCGTCGGCACCTCGTTGGACGAGCTCGACAACGAGGCGTTCCGCACGTTCGCCCGCAAGGCGTGTGACGAGCACTCCAGCCGCACGATCTCCGACGAACAGTGGGCTGCGTTCGCCGGCAAGCTGCGCTACGTCTCGCAGGAGAAGGGCCCGGTCGGCCTTGCGGCAATCGTGGCCGACGCCGAAAAGGAGTTGGGGGGCGAGCCCCGGAGGCTGCACTACCTCAGCGTGCCGCCGTCCGCCGCCAGGGTGGTGGTCAACACGTTGGCCGAAGCTCACCTGGTCGAACGGTCACGGATCATCATGGAGAAGCCATTCGGAACCGATCTGGCATCCGCGCGCACGTTGAACGCATCGCTGCACGAGACGTTCAGCGAGGACCAGATCTATCGGATCGACCACTTCCTGGGGAAGGAAGCGGCGCAGAACATCCTGGCGTTCCGTTTCGCCAACGGGTTGTTCGAACCCATCTGGAACCGCGATCACATCGACCACGTGCAGATCGACGTGCCAGAGGCGCTCGCCCTCGAGGACCGGATCAGGTTCTACGAGTCGACCGGAGCGTACAAGGACATGGTGGTGACCCACCTGTTCCAGGTGCTGGCGTTCATGGCGATGGAGCCGCCGACAGCACTCGAGCCGCTGGCGATCAGCGAGGAGAAGAACAAGGTCTTCCGGTCGATGCTGCCGATCGAGCCAGGCCATGTCGTGCGCGGGCAGTACATCGGGTATCGCGAAGAGATGGGTGTCGCTCACGATTCCGAGACCGACACGTTCATCGCACTTCGAGTCGAGATCGACAACTGGCGATGGGCCGGTGTGCCGTTCTTTCTGCGCACCGGCAAGAGGATGGCCGAGGGCGCTCGCATCATCTCGATCGCGTTCCGTGAACCGCCGAAGAGCATGTTCCCGACCGGCTCGGGCATCGGCCAGCACGGGCCCGATCACCTCACCTTCGATCTCGCCGACGCGTCGAAGCTGTCGCTGAGCTTCTACGGCAAGCGACCGGGCCCCGGGATGAAATTGGACAAGCTGAGTCTGCAGTTCGCCTTGCACGAAACTGGCCGCGAACGTGACGTGCTGGAGGCGTACGAGCGGCTGATCCACGACGCGATGAGTGGCGACCACACCCTGTTCACCACCGCCGAGGGCATCGAGCGCCTGTGGGAACTGTCGACGCCGTTGCTCGAAGCGCCACCGCCAGTTCGCGCCTACGCACCGGGTTCATGGGGACCCAACGCGATCCACCAACTGATCGCGCCACACGCCTGGCGCCTGCCGTTCGAGCGAGGCTGGCGGACCAAGCCGCAGTAAGCCAGCTGTGAGTCCGATGTGAGTCCGATGTGAGTCCGATGTGAGCTTCGAGCGCGGACATCCGACACACATCCGACTCTTACAGTGGAGTGTTCATATCTCCTTGGATCTCGGCAGGTGCGAGGGCCCGGTTGTAGATACGAACATCATCGATGAGGCCGTTGAAGTATTGGCCCCAGAATCCGTCGCCGCCGATGCCAACCTTCCCCGTCGAGCTCTTGATCGCGCCGGTCTGGCTGCGACTGGCGACCTGTACGCCGTTGACGTACAGCTTGAGTGACGCGCCGTCGTACGTTGCTGCGACGTAGCTCCAGCTGTTGACGGTCAACGCGGATCCAGAGAGCGGCGATGTGTAGGTGCCGCCCGTGGCGGGCACTCCACCAATTGATGATTCACCCACCAGGTAGTACTCGTCCTGGCCCTTCATGATGATGTCGCGCCACGCAGAAGTGACAATCGCCGGCTTGATCCAGGCCGACAAGGTCATACCAGTCGTCAAGCGCAGCGATGCCGAATTGGCGACATCCACTCTCTGATTGTTGCCATTGAACAACAAGGCCGTGCCGTACTTGCCGGCGGTCCACGCGGGATTGTTGATCAACGTGCCGGTGTTGCCGTTGCCCGACAGATCCTGCATCGTCGTGCCGGCACCTTGGTTCATGCTGTACGCGGCGACCAGTCCCGACGGCGTGGCCGGGGTAGTGGCGCTGACGGATGAGGACTGCGCCGAAGCGTTGCCCGACGCATCGAACGCCACGACGGTGTAGCTGTACGCGGTCGAGGCGGCCAAGCCGGTGTCGGTGACACTTGTTGCCGTCGTGGTGGCAATGTTCGTGCCGTCCCTGTACACGCGGTAGCCGGCCACGGAGCCGGAATCGTCGGTCGAGGAGCTCCACGACAGGCCGATCTGCCCGGCGATGGTGCTGTTGGCAGCCAGATCCGCTGGCACCGATGGCGCGACCGTGTCTGCGGCTGTGGTCGTGGCAGTGGCAGGCAACGAAGCGGCCGATTGGTTGTTCGCCGCGTCGAAGGCAGCGACGGTGTACGTGTAGCTGGTTTGTGATGTCAGCGACGTGTCTTGATACGACGTGTTGGTCGTGACGGCGATCTGGGTGCCGTTCCTCACGACCCGATATCCCGCCACACTGCGGTCGTCGGTGCTGGCCGACCATGCCAGGTTGACTTGCGCAGCCGAGGCTGCTGCGGCCGTCAAGCCGGTGGGCACCGTCGGAGCTTGGGTGTCAGCGACGCCGAGACTGGAGTCGTACACATACAGCACGGCATCGCCGGAAAATGGTGGCGTGAACGATTGCGCGGAGGCGCCACCGGTGATCGAGGGCGCTGTCGTCTTGACACCGGTAGCCGGGTTCAGCCATTCGACACCGAGGCTTCTCGTCGTGTTGGAGAGATTGACCGTGAAGGCGCCACCGCCATCGGAGTAAACGAGATACTCCGACGCCGTTGGGTCGGTGTTGGCCAAGACGTTGTGGGTCGACGACCGGGAGCCCTGCGGCGTCATGGCAAGGAGGTTCATGCGGTCGGCGTACAGGCGCGTGTATCCGAGGTTGTTGCGCATGTTGTCCCAACGCGAGTCGGGTGCCGAACAGATGCCGTTGACCGGACCGACGCAAAGGTTGCGGGTCTCGCGCGGGTAGTACACCTCGTACGGATCCATGAACAGAACTGAACTGCCGTTGGTGAAGTTGTCCCACACGTAGTTCCGGTTTTGTTGGGCAGTGTCGTTCCACATGCCGAAGTAGCTGTGGTCGGAGTCGTTGATGATGACCTTGCACGCCGGTGTGCCGCTCCCACAATTAGCGCTCGTCGAGACGCGCGTGCCGGGGGCGATCCAGTCGGCGTTCGAGTTGATCATCTTGCTGTCGACCTCGTTGGTCATGTTTCCGTAGCCAACCGGGTGCTGGAACGGCTTCGATGCTTCGTAGGCGCGGATGTGATCGATCTGGTGGCTGTTCCACCAGACCGAGTTTTCCGATGACTCCTCCGACGTGGCCCACAGAACGTTGGGCAGGTCGTTGAGGGTGTCGACGAGCTTTTCTACGTAGGCGTCCTGAATCGCCGTCAGGGCATTCGGTGCGGTCATGGACAACGCGCCCACTCCCCCGCCGTCGCTGATGCTGTTCACGTTGTTGGTGCCCGTCAGCGGGAACCCGTCACCCGAGCAGCGGAAAACGTTCAACCACTCGCCGGTGTAGGCATAGACCCCGGCGTACACACCGGCGGCGTTCAACTGCTGAACCTCGGCTCGAAGCCGATCGAAGAAGCTCTGATCGAACTTCGTGAGATCAAACTTGGGTTTGCCATCGTTGGCGGTGCCAGGGCCGGTGCGCTGCCATGGCATTTGGGCGACGTCGAAGTTCATCGTCGCGCCGGTCGGCAAGTTGCAGAAGTTGGGCATTTCCGTGTTCCACAGCAGTGTGAAGTTTTGGTGCGTGGAGGCGAGCATGTTGACATAGGCGGAAAAGTCGAAGGGATGAGTGGTGCCGTTGGCGCTCCAGTCCTGGAAATCGTTCCAGGTATGTGAGCCCGTGAGAGCCACCGCCCTGCCGTTGCCGTCGACGAAGTAGTGGGAATTCTGGCTGGAAAGCTTCAGCGGAGCAGTTATCGGCCCTGTTGGCGTTGGTGGCGGCGGTGGCTCGTCGGGCGGGGGCAGCGACGTTGTGGCGCTGACAGGGGAAGACAACGAAGAGGTGTTGCTCGCCGCGTCGTACGCCGAGACCGCATACGTGTAGGTAGTGCCCTGGGTCAAGCCGGAGTCCTGAAAGCTGGTCGACGCTGCAGTCGCGACCTGGGTGCCATTGCGATACACCGAATACCCGGCAACACCGATGTTGTCCGTCGAGGCCGACCAGGAAAGATTGACTTGGTTCGGCGAGGCGGCGCTGCCCTGTAGGTTCGCCGGCACCGAGGGTGCCTCGATGTCCGACACGGCGCTCGCAGGTCTGAACGACACGACCTGGGCCATGGCGTGGTTCGTACCGCTCATTGTCCACGTCGAGGAGATGGAGCCGGACGCAACCTGCACCATGTCCTGCGACTGCAATTCCGAAGCGCCTTGCGAGGCCGTCGCGCGCTCGGTGAAACCGTTGCCACTCGCGGGCGCAAACGTGTTGCTGCCGCTGTCGTTCATGACCGCGGCGAAGACGTATTCGCCACTGACGGCGGTGGTGATCGGACCGACAGAGACCGGTGCGCCTGCTTCGTTGTTCACCACCATGGTCTTGTCGAGCGCGCTCGTGCGGCTGATGCCCGACACCTCATGGACGACCACGCGCATGTACGACGCGTTGCTCGACGGTGTCGCCGTGAACGTGTGCGATGCACCCCCAGCGCCGTAGGCAACGTAGAAGACCTGCATCGACTGGTTGTGCCGAGTGTCGACCTGTTTGGTTGTGGCGGCTGAGTATGCGTTGCCTTTGTTGTCGGTCACATTCACGTTGATGCTGCCGCCGTCCCAACTCACTGCGACGACGAACAGATCGCCGGAGGCGGTACTCAGAGCCGGCGTGGTCAGGGCATTGCCACCACCAGTGCGGGCGGCGACTGTTGATCGGACAAAGGCCGGGGTTGGTCCCGCTGTCGCTTTGAACTGGGCTGATCCGACGAGTACCAAGATCGGGATCAACAGACAAGTGGCTCCGAGAAGTCCCCATCTCTTCGTCGTGCTGTGGTTCATCCTCAAATGCTTTCTGTCCCGCCGTCAATCGGCTCCACACAGTGTTCCCGTTTACCGCCTGCGATAAACGCATGCTAGAGCAAGCGCGAGGCGGCGGCGCCCGTGCCAATCGGCTCAATCGGTGAACGAGTTCGACACGCTGGCGGGAGTTCTCGTTCGTGGCGTCACCCAACCTCGCTAGCGTCGGCCGCGTGAAGACCACACTCGACTGGTTCGGATGCGCGACGTTTCGCCTGCGGGTCGCCGGCCTGATGACATGAGCGACCACAGCGAGCGAACACCGAGGAGGGTCGTCGGTGTGTTTGCACATCCCGACGACGAGGTCTTCTGTGCGGGGGGAACGATGGCCAAGTGGGCAGCGGAAGGAGCCGACGTCTTCGTCGTGTGCGCCACTCGCGGTGAGGCCGGACAGATTCGAGACTCGACGACGGCCGTTCGACGCACTCTTGGTCAAGTTCGTGAAGCAGAGCTGCGCGAGGCATGCGCTCGCCTCGGCGTCGAGCAGGTGGTCGTCCTCAACTATCACGACGGGACACTGCAGAACGTCGATCTCGAGGACCTCGCGGCCGCGATAGAAGAAGTACTGACCGAGATCGACCCCGACGTCGTGATCACCTTCGGTGAAGATGGGGCCTACGGTCATCCTGATCACATCGCTGTCGGCGCAGCGACGACTCTCGCCGTGGCAACGATGTCTCGGGCCGACACGGCATCGGGCGTGACCGCTCCCCAGTTGTTGAAGAGCCACTTTCCGACGAACAGGTTGTCGCTCGCTGAGCGTCTCGCCGGTTGGCTCGTCACCATGGATGAACGTTTCGGCGGATCGACAGACTACGGCCGTGCCCTCACCCTGTTTGCCGAGGAATCGACGACGATGCGATTCGCCAGTGATGAAGTCGAGATCGTGTGGTATCCCCACGGGACAGTGATCGTCGAGCAGGGCGAGCCGGCGACGAGCCTCTGCCTCATCCTGTCGGGCTCGGTCGAGGTCTTCGAGGAAGACGATGAGTTGCGACACGTACTCCGAACGCTCACTGAGGGGCAGTTCTTCGGCGAACTCGGTGTCGCCGCGCGCCAACCGCGGTCGGCGAGCGTCGCCGCCACCGGCAACGTCACCTGCCTCGTGCTGTCTCCCTCACAAGCGACGAAGTATGACGGACGAGGCGTGGGATCGCGACAGTTTGGAACGGTGCCGAGCGATGCTGGTGCCGAGACAGCGCCTGACGACGTCGGTGATGGTGCACTCCGAATCGACGTCTGCGCCTACCTCGAAGCGAAGCTCGCCGCGTTGGCAGCCCATCGATCTCAGTACCCGATCGACGTCGACGCGTTTCCACGTTCGATGCTCGAAGAGATGTACGGAGTGGAGTACTTCCGGCCAGTGGACCCCGAAGGACAAACGCAGGAGCAGCCATGACCGCGGCACCACACGACGTTGCCAGCACGCCTGGCAGCGAAGCAGTCTTCGTCGAAAACGAACTGAAGCGCTGAACAACCTCACCGGCCTAGCCTGAGCCGGTGAGCGACACTGCGCCTGTGGCTAGCACCGCCACACCGGCAGTCCTCGCCCTGTCGGCAGCTGCCAGGCAGCCGGTGGCCGCGGTGCTCGGGCAACTGCAGACATCAGAGTCGGGGCTGAGCACTGCCGAGGCGACGCGTCGCCAAGCTCAATACGGACCGAACGTGCTGTCGTCGCGCACGGTGACGTTGTTCGCCGTTCTGGCACGGCAGCTGCGCAATCCGCTGTTGATCCTGCTGCTCGTCGCTGCTGGTGTCTCCGCGGCCACCGGTGACACCACGGACGGCGGGATCATCGCCGCGATCGTCATCCTCAGTGTTGGGCTCGGATTCGTCAACGAGTACAGATCCGAGGTCGCGGTTGCGGCGCTGCACGCCAACATCCGCCACGAGGCGCTGGCCTGGCGCGACGGAACGGCGCAGCCGATCGATGTCAGCGGTCTTGTGCCTGGCGACGTCGTCACGTTGCGCGTCGGTGACCTGGTTCCCGCCGACGTGCGTGTGATCGAGGCAACTCAGCTGGAGTGCGACGAAGCAGTGTTGACTGGCGAGTCGATCGCCGCGGTCAAGACCGTCGATCCAGCCTCGACCGACTCGGAGGTCGATCTTCCATCCTGCGCATTCATGGGCACCGTCGTCCACCAGGGATCGGGGCGGGCCGTCGTCGTGAGCATCGGTTCGTCGACGGAGTTCGGCAAGATCGCCGTCGGCCTCGGCGAGAAGCAGTCCGAAACGGCGTTTCAAACCGGACTCCGCGAATTCTCCAAGCTGCTCGTGAGAGTCGCCGCCGTCTTGACGATCTCGATCTTCGTGATCAACGTCGCCTTCTCTCGCCCATTGCTCGACGCGCTGCTGTTCTCCCTTGCGATCGCCATCGGCATCACCCCGCAGCTGCTTCCGGCGATCGTCAGCGTCAGCCTGTCCACAGGTTCACGCCAACTGGCCCGCAAACGCGTGCTCGTCAAACGATTGGTCACGATCGAGGACCTCGGCAACATCGAGGTGTTGTTCACCGACAAGACCGGCACGCTCACCGAAGGGGCGATCACGTTCGAGCACAGCCTCGACCCACTCGGTCAGCCCGATGACGCCGCCTTGCGGTTCGGCTTGGTCTGCAACGAGTCGACGCTCACTGCTACCGGTCCTGTAGGAGGCAATGCACTCGACAACGCCTTGTGGGGTGCACCCGAGGCGGCGGTTCTCGCTTCCGGGGGAGATCCGCCATCCGGGTACGACCGGCTCGGTCTGCTGCCGTTCGACCACGATCGCCAGCTCTCCTCAGTGGTTGTTCGTGCCACCGACGGACGAACGATCCTGGTTCTCAAGGGCGCTCCCGAAGCACTTCTGGCGCAATGTGTCGACCTCCCCACCGAAGCGGAGGCGACCTTGCAGGGCTTGTTCGCCGATGGCGCCCGTGTGGTTGCTGTGGCCACTCGCGACGCGCCGGGCCTCACGCAACCGACAACCGACGAGGAGCACGATCTCCACCTCGTCGGCTTCCTCACGTTTGTCGACCGACCGAAGGCCGACGCCGGCCAAAGTATCGCCAAGCTCAACCGAATCGGCATCGCCGTCAAGATCATCACGGGCGACAACGGCGTCGTCGCCGCCAAGGTCTGCCACGACATCGGCCTTGCCGTCGAAGGAGTGCTGTCGGGCGCCGAACTCGACGGCCTCGACGACGACGCGCTCGCTGCGGCCATTCCGCACACCACGGTGTTCGCGCGCGTCAGTCCCGACCAGAAGTCGCGGATCGTGAAGATCGCTCGCCGGACGGGCGTCGACGTCGCCTACATGGGCGATGGCGTCAACGACGCAGTCGCCCTTCACGCAGCCGACGTCGGCATCTCGGTCGATTCCGCCACCGACATCGCCAAGGATGCCGC
>DATAJN010000147.1:0-14782 GCA_036262105.1 Ilumatobacteraceae bacterium | reverse complement strand
CCCCTAGCGACCCCCTGCCGCCGACGCAGCCTGCGCTCGTTGCGCATCACGCTCTGCCCACCAATCGCCCCCGCGGGCAACGCGAACCACTTCTTCGCTCTCCGTCGGAAGGAAACCGACGACGTTGTGGGACGCGGGACTCTCGGCGACTGTGTTGGTGAGCCTTCCGACGCCAGAGACCTCGACTTCGACGACGTCGCCGATGTTCATCGGCCGCGAGTTGGCCGGCGTGCCGGTGAGAACGATGTCGCCGGGCAGCAAGGTGATGTGCCGGCACAGATCGGCGAGGATGTAGTCGATCGGGAACGTCATGTTGCTGACGGGGTCCTCCTGCACGACCTGGCCATTGATGTAGGTGCGCAGCGTTTGTCGCCCGATGTCGATCCCGCTCACGAGCCCGGGGCCGACCGGGCAGTAGCCGTCCTGGCCCTTCACCCTCAGCATCGAACCGGCGTCGGTGTCGCGAAAGTCGTGCAGCCCGACGTCGTTGGACGGCATGAACCCAGCGACGTAGTCCCACACATCGCCGGGCCTGACGTTGCGCATCGGGTGGGCCATGACGACGGCGATCTCGCCCTCATAGTTGAGGTACTTGGAGTCGGCCGGGCGATGGATGATGCCGCGATGGGCGTTGAGTGTGGTCAACGGCTTCTGGAAGTACGTCGGCGTGGTGAGCGGCTTTGCTCGGAACTCGGCGCGACGGCTGTCGTAGTTGAGATGGATGCACAGGATCTTGGTCGGGCTGCACGGCGCCATGTAGGTGGCCGCTGCTTCCTCCAGGCGACGGCCATCGCCCAACAACAGCTCGGCGCCGTCGTCGGACACCGACACCCATTGCGGGACACCTTCGTGGAAAACGCGACGCGTCTCCCGCCGCGGACCGTCCAGCACGTTGGTCATATCGGCGGAACATAGCTTGTCGCGACCTGCTCCTGACTACCGATCGTCCCGGCAGGTGGAACCGTCGCGGTCTCCTCGCTTATGGTGCCCCTGTGCGCACCAACGTGGCAATCGTCGGAGGGGGTCCAGCAGGAATGCTGTTGTCGCATCTGCTGTGGCGATCCGAAATCGACAACATCGTCATCGAGCAACGATCGCGCGAATACGTCGAGGCACGGATCCGCGCGGGAGTGATCGAGCAGGGAACGGGTGACCTGCTGCGGTCGTTGGGTCTCGGCGCCAGGATGGACAGCGAGGGATTCGTCCACGAAGGCGTCACCATCTCCAACTCGCGATCACCGTTCCGAGTCGACTTCAAGGCGTTGACCGGACGCGTCGTCATGGTGTACGGGCAGACCGAGATCCAGAAGGATCTGTACGACTCGGGGGTTGGCGCCCACTGGCCGATCGTGTTCGAAGCAGAAGGTGTGCAACTTCACGACCTCGCCACGGAGCTTCCATCCGTGAGCTTCACGGTGCACGGCGAGGAATCGCTCGTCGAGGCCGATTTCATCGCCGGCTGCGACGGGTTCCACGGCGTCAGCCGACACTCCATCCCCGACACCGTGAGGCGCGAATACGAGCGGCTGTACCCCTTCGGCTGGATGGGGGTGCTTTCGGAGACCCCACCCGTCAGTCACGAGTTGATCTACGCCCGCCACCCGCGGGGCTTTGCGCTGTGCTCGATGCGCAACCCGATGTTGTCGCGGTACTACGTCCAGTGCACGGCCGACACCGATGCCGCGTCGTGGAGCGACGATCGGTTCTGGGACGAGCTCCGCATGCGCATTCCCGCTGAGGCTGCCGACTCGCTGGTGACTGGTCCATCGATCGAGAAGTCGGTCACACCGTTGCGAAGCTACGTGGCGGAGCCGATGCAGTGGGGGAAGCTGTTCCTCGCGGGCGACGCTGCCCACATCGTGCCGCCGACGGGTGCCAAAGGATTGAACCTCGCGTTCTCCGACGTCTACTACTTGGCCGAGGCGCTCACCGAGCACCACTCCAGCGGCTCGACAACAGCGCTCGACGGCTACGGCGCGCGTGCTCTGCAGCGGGTGTGGAAGGCCGTGCGCTTCTCCTGGTGGATGACCTCCATGCTGCACACGTTCCCCGATGCCGGCGAGTTCGAGCACCGGTTGCAGGAGACCGAACTCGACTACCTCGCCGGTTCCCCGGCCGCACAGACTGCCATGGCCGAGAGCTACACGGGCTTGCCGTTCTGAGCGTTGGAGGCGAGCGGCCGCGTCAGGCGGGCGAAGGTGGCGCGAACGGCTCGGACTGCATCGGTTCCTGGGGTAGTTCCTGGGGAAATTCCTCCGGCGGCCTCCGACGGTTACCGGCCAGCGCACCCAGCACCGCGCCGAGCACGAGACCGGCCGCGGGCAGGATCGTGACCACGACGCTGTTCAACGGCACCACGCCGAACAGCACGAGGTCGGCGGCGACGAACAGCAGGAACAAGAAGCCGAGCACGGCTGCCGCGATGGTTCGGCCGATCTTCACAGCGTCCCTCCTCTGCGGAACAGCGGGCGGATGGTTCCGAACAGACCTGCGCCTGTGGCGACTGTCGCGACAAGGCTCACGGGTGTGGCCGGTGAATCGAACGGACCTCCGTCGAGCTGCAGATTCACATAGCCATTGCAGAAACCGTTGTCATCGTTGTGATAGCCGCGGAGTTGGAACTCCACGCCTGCGGGCACGAGCGAGGGCAGGTCGTACTTCCTGGCGCCGGAGTTGGACGTCTTCTGGCTCGTGCCACTCCACGTGTCGACAACCCACTCGCTGAACGGTGGTGGCAGGTCGACGGCGATGTTGCCGGAGTAGCCTCCCGGCGGCGCTGTGACAGATCCGTCCCAATCGACGGTGTCGCTTCGGGGAATCGTCACCACCTGGTCGCCGATCTGCTCCGCGTCGACGAACAAGCCCTTCTCGCGGAACGTGCCGGAGCCTTTGCATCCGTTGTCGGTCTCCACGTGTGCCGCAGCCTTGCCCGCTGAAGCGACGAGGACAACACCAGCTACTACGGCGGGAGCCAGCCACAATGCCCTGCCCATCGCATCTCCCTTCGTCCGCTTGTCGTTGGCGCCATCATGAGGCCACGCCTGCCCTTCGGCAAGTGCTGATGCTCCAGCCGTGCTCGCGATCATCATTGCCGATCCCGCCCCGACTACCGTGCAACTCCGATGGGCAACTACGACGAAGGCATGCGGGTGCGCCGCGAGGTGCTCGGCGACGAGCACGTCAATCGTTCGATGGCTGCGGCCACCGATCTCGACCGGTCGTTCATCGAATGGATCACCACCAATGTCTGGGGCGATCTGTGGGTCGACCCGACGCTGAATCGCAAGACACGCAGCATGATCACCATCGCGGTGCTCGCCGCGCTCGGTCGCGACGAGTTGGCGCTGCACATGCGCGCGTCGCTCACCACGGGGGTCAGCGACGCCGAGCTGGCGCAGGTGCTGCAACACGTCGCGGTCTACGCCGGGGTGCCCGCTGCCAATCACGCATTCCACGTCGCCAGATCGGCCCGCCCACAATGACCCAGACGTATGCACCGCGCGCCCACGAGGACCATCCTCCGTTCCTCTATTCCGACTACAAGTCGACGGTCAAACGATCTCCGTCACACGACCTCATCAGCATCATCCAGACACTGACAGAGATCACGGGTCCGGGCCCGGGCTGGGTCGACCTGAGCGACGACGACGCCGACCTCACCACCAACGCGGGCACGGGCGGAGAAGCCATCGGGCAACGCAGCATCATCACCGGCCGCGTGCTCGACGAACACGGCGACCCGGTGCCGAACACACTGGTCGAGATCTGGCAGGCCAATGCCTGCGGCCGCTACATGCACTGGCGGGAGACGGCCTTTCCGGCACCGCTGGATCCGAACTTCCTCGGCGTCGGGCAATGCCGTACCACTGACGACGGCGAGTATCGATTCCTCACGGTGAAGCCAGGGCCGTATCCGTGGGGGAATCACCCGAACGCGTGGAGGCCGGGGCACATCCACTTCTCGTTGCTCGGGCCGTCGATCGCCACCAGGCTCGTCACCCAGATGTACTTCCCCGATGATCCCCTCTTCGACCTCGATCCGATCTTTCAGTCAGTGCCCGAGCACAGTCGCGATCGCCTGATCGCCACGTACGACCATTCGGTCACCGTCGAGAACTGGGCACTCGGGTATCGATGGGACATCGTCCTGCGTGGCAAGGAGGAAACCCCGTGAGCGGCCACGGTCACGGCCAGACACCCTCGCAGACCGTCGGCCCGTACTTCGCCATGCGGTTGTCGGGCGAGGGTGAGAACGTGCTGACAAATCCAGAGACGGTCGGTCAACGCATTCGTGTCGAAGGCCGCGTGCTCGACGGCGATCGCCGGCACATCGAAGACGCGCTCATCGAGCTGTGGCAGGCCGACAGCGCCGGTCGCTACCACCATCCCGCCGACGACCGTACCGACGTTCCCCTGGATCCCTCATTCAACGGGTTCGGTCGGTGTGCGAGCGACTTCCAGACCGGCGCGTACTCGTTCTTGACGATCAAGCCAGGGCCGGTGCCGCACCCTCGAGGAGGCATGCAGGCGCCACATATCAGCCTGACGATTCAAGCTCGGGGCATGCTCGACCCGACGTTCACCCGTCTGTACTTCGCCGACGAAGAAGCGGCCAACGCCACCGATCCCGTGTTGCGATCGTTGCCCGATTCCCGTCGCTCCACCTTGATCGCCGCGCTCGTCGAGAATGCCGAGTCGTCGGTGCCGACCTATCGGTTCGACATCCGCTATCAGGGCGACGATGAAACCGCGTTCTTCGACGTCTGAACCATGACCATCTACCCGGGCTTCTCGACGGGTCGCATGGACGCCATCTTTGCCCTTTCTTCACGCGTGTCGGCGATGGCCGAGGTGGAAGCAGCAGTGGCGGCCGCGCAGGGCGCCGCCGGCGACATACCTGACGAGGCGGCCGCAGCGATCGTCGCCGCATGCGACGAACCGGTCGGCGTCGAGATCCTTGCGGCGGGATGGCAGGTCGGCACGCCAGTTCTTCCACTGCTCGATGCACTGAAGGCCCGTCTACCGGAGAGCGCACGACCATTCATCCACAACGGCCTCACGACCCAAGATGTCGTCGACACGGCGACCATGTGCCTCTCGAACATCGCCCTCCATCATCTCGGTGATCTGTCGAGCGATGCAGCGTCCGCCCTGCGAACGATCATCAAGCGATCGGGAAGCGTGGCCACCGACGCCCGATCCTTCCTGCAACCGGCCGATGTCACGACCGTCGGGTTCCGCGTTGCTCGATGGCTCGACCAACTCGATCGGGCCAGAGCACACCTCGAATCGACGGAGACGCCGGTGCAACTCGGCGGACTGATCGGGGATCGCATGTCGATCGCCGACGACGTGGTCGATGCGGTGGCCGAGCGTCTGGGACTCGATTCACGGCCGCCCTGGCATACGGACCGCGCTCCGGTCATCGCCATCGTCAACGCCGTCACCGATCTCGCCCGTTGGGCCGCCAAGGTCGGAGTCGACATCGCCCAACTGGTGCAGCTCGGCGAGGTCAGCACCCGCGCCGGCGGATCCTCGGCAGCTGCCGGCAAGCGCAATCCCATCGACTCGATGCGCGCCACGGCGGCTGCCGAAGCCTGTCTCGGTGTCGCCTCTGTGCTCCTCCACGCCAAGCCGCACGAACTCGAACGCGGCCTCGGGAGCTGGCACGCCGAGTGGTTCGCTCTTCCGCTGGTGTTCCAAACAGCGGGCGCGGCGATGGAGGCCATCGGCGCCGCTCTCGGTTCGCTCGAGGTGGAAGACTCGTCCCTGGTCGTGGCCGACGACCGTCGCATCGCGGCCGATGCCTACGTCACCTCAATCCTGGAGCAATCACCGTGACCTTGTTCGCAACGACTCCGACAGGCACGCGGATCGCCTACGACACGGCGGGCCGCCCATGGCGACCGGCGCTGATCTTGACTCATTCACTCGGCAGCGACCATCGGATGTGGCAGCCGCAGGTTCAGGCCTTGAAGAGCCAGTACTTCGTCGTCGCCATCGACAACGTCGGCCACGGCGAGAGCGGCGTGCCAGAGGGCGACTACGCCGTTTCCGATCTCGCTGCGGCCGTGCTGGCGGTAGCCGAGGCCACAGACTTGGAGCGATTCCACTACTGCGGGTTGTCGGTCGGCGGGCTCACCGGCCAGTGGCTGGGTGCACATCAGCCGGACAGATTGATCTCGCTGACGCTGAGCAACACCGCGGCGAAGATCGGAACTGCCGAGCTGTGGGACGAGCGCATACGCATCGCTCGCACCGAAGGCATGGGTGCGCTCGTCGATGGTGTGATTGCGAGGTGGTTCTCGCCGGAGTTCGCTCAGCAGCATCCCGAGCTGTTCACCCAGGCCAGAGCGACACTGCTGGCGACCGACCCGAACGGCTACGCCGGTGTCAGCGCCGCGTTGCGCGACACCGACTTGCGCGAATCCGCTGGTTCGATCGGGGTGCCCACCATGGTCATCGGCGGTTTGAGCGATCAGGCGACACCGGTCGAACAAGCGCGATGGCTTCACGAGCAGATCAGCGGAAGCCGCCTGGTAGAGCTCGACGCTGCTCACCTCAGCAACCTCGACCGCGAGTCGGAATTCACCGCCGCGCTCGACGGGTTCCTGGCTGAGATGACGCCCTAGAAACTGCCTTCGGCCAGTCGATCGATCCCCTGCGTGAGTATGAGATCCTCGTGCAGCTCCATCCACACGTCGTGATATGACCCGCACATCACACCCGTGAACATGCGTTGGTCGCCGCTCTCCAGGGCCGTGCGGCTACCCGCCAGGCGAGCGGCATACCCGTCGAACCGCTTGGCCACTGCGGCGAACGTGTGGCAGATCGGCTGGGCTTCGTCATCGAGCACTCCCAGTCGCTTGATGCACGCTTCGTCGTACGCCGCGTCGGAGTGGTCGTTGGGTTGCCCGTCGCGAAGTTGCCAGTCGGAGCACAGGCCCTTGAACACCTCGTTCATCTCCAAGAAGCGGTGGTACTTCTTGGCGAGACCCTCCTTGAAACCTGGCCTGCTGACGTCCTCCTCCAGAGCGATCACGTAGGCCTCGCGGCCGTCCGGCGTGAGCTGCCACAGACCGCGGGTCTCACGGAAATTGGTGTGACCGTCCTCCTGCATCGCCTGGAGGTGGGCCAATACCTCGTCCTCGGGCAGACCTGCCAATTCGGCGAGGTTCTCGACCTTGACGAAGCCTTTGATGCGCAGCGCGTGATGGACCCTGAATCGAGGGTGGGACTCGTGTGCCATGTTGCGCAGACTAGTCAGCACCTGCCGAACGGACTCTCACTCATGTTCGCCGTGGCCGAACCACGCATCACCGACCCGCGCAGCGCTGATCTACGATCCGGGCATGAGCGCCCACACGAGTCTGGTCGATCCACCTTTCAGAGCTGACCAGGTCGGCAGCCTGCTGCGTCCGAAGGTCGTCCTCGATGCTCGTGAGCAGTACGCGGCGGGCACGATCACCGCGGCCGAGAAGCGGGCCGTCGAGGACGAGGCCATCGCACGCGCCGTTCGACAGGTCGAATCCGTGGGCATGCGCAGCGTGACCGACGGCGAGTTCCGACGCACCTGGTTCCATCTCGACTTTCTCGAACAACTCGCGGGCGTAGAGGTCAGTGGGGCGATCGCGGCGAGCTCCAACGCCGCCGAGACCGTCCATTTCACGCCACCGCGCCTTGCCGTCACCGGGCCGCTGCGCCATGTGCGCGACATCCAGGTCGACGACTTCAACTATCTCGCCGGCGTTGCCACCCAGACACCCAAGGTCTGCATTCCATCTCCGACGATGGTCCACTTTCGCGGCGGACGGGCGGCTATCGACATCGAGTCGTACCCGGATCTCGACGTCTTCTTCGCCGATCTTGCGCAGTGCTATCGCGACGAGATCGACGCGTTGTACAAGGCCGGCTGCCGGTACCTCCAACTCGACGACACCAATCTCGCCTATCTCTGCGATCCGAAGATGCGCGCCGGCGCTGTCGAACGCGGCGACGATCCCAACGAGTTGCCCCGCACCTACGCCGCGCTGATCAACGCTGCACTCAAGGGACGCCCAAACGATCTGACCGTCGGAATCCACCTTTGCCGGGGCAACTTCAGGAGCACGTGGTTTGCCGAGGGTGGCTACGAGCCCGTTGCTGAGGTGCTCTTCGGTGACCTCGACGTCGACGCCTACTTCCTCGAGTACGACGACGAGCGCTCCGGCGACTTCGCCCCGTTGCGTTTCGTTCCGAAGCACAAGTCGGTCGTGCTGGGCCTGATCAGCTCAAAGGTGGCCGAGATGGAGTCGATCGACTCGCTGGCCGAACGCGTCGACGAAGCTGCCAAGTACGTGCCCATCGATCAACTGTGCCTGAGCCCACAATGCGGCTTCAGCAGCACCGTGCACGGCAACGACATCACCGAAGACGTGCAATGGGCGAAGCTGCGTCTCACCGTCGACGCTGCGGCACGAATCTGGCGCTGAGGCTCAGATCCGCTCGAGCTCACCGCCGTCGAACAGCGACGTGATGCCGAAATCATCGATGTCGGCGCGCAGCTCGGCATCGGACGGAACTGCGAAGTCGGCGGCTTGGTCGACTGCGTTCAACACCTCGGGGAGCAGCGTTGCATCGCTGGTGGTGTTGAGGAAGAGCTGAGTGTTGGCGAGCACGTACCGCACGGCACGCGCAATGGCAGCGGGATCAGTGAGCGGTTCGTACCAGCTGAACTTTCCTTCGCGACTGCCCTCCCAACGACCGCGGGCGATCGACTTGATCGTCTGTACCGCGACGTTCCGCTCCGCGCAGAGCTCCAAGAGCGCCTCGACGTCCTCTCGGTAGTCGGGGCGTTCCAACAACACGTAGTTGTACGGCAGCAGCACCGAGTCGAAGGCGAAGGCGTGAAGGCTTCGAAGATGCATTGCCGGTACTCGCAACCCGTGCCCCGTCACTCCGATGAAGCGGCACAGCCCCTCGTCGCGTGCTCTCGCCAGATACTCCACTGCCCCACCCGGAGCGAATGCGATGTCCCATTCCTCGGGCTCTACGAGGTTGTGCAACTGGATGAGGTCGACCTGGTCGACTGCCAGTCGGGTGAGCGACGCCTCCAACTCCGCACGGGCCTCAGGGCCGGATCGTTCTCCCGTCTTCGTCGCCAGGAACACTCGGTGCCGTGCTCCGGCGAGCCACGGAGCGAGCCGTAGCTCCGAGTCGCCGTAGCCGGCCGCGGTGTCGATGTGGTTGACGCCGCTCGCGTCGACAACGGCCATGGTCTCGTCGGCACGGTCCTGGCTCATGGAGCCCAAGGCCGCAGCGCCGAAGATGGCCCGAGTCGACTGATGACCGGTTCGTCCGAAGGATTGTGAGGGGAGCATCTCCGAAGAGTACGCCTACCCGCTCAAGTAGCGATCGCGCAGCACCCGTTTGAGGATCTTGCCGGGTCCGGACTTCGGCAACGGTTCGCCGGAGATCTCGATCGCCTTGGGCACTTTGTAGCCGGCGATCAACTCGCGACAGTGCGCTCGCAGCTCAGGTTCACTCAAGGTCACGCCAGGAATCGGAACCACGATCGCGTGCACGGCTTCGCCCCAGCGATCGTCGGGCACGCCGAACACCGCCGCCTCCGCGACCCCGGGGTGGCGGTACAGGGCGTCTTCGACCTCGACGGAGTAGACGTTCTCACCACCAGACACGATCATGTCCTTGGCCCGATCGACGACGAACAAGTACTGATGATCGTTGAGGAACCCCAGATCGCCGGTGTGATACCAGCCACCGCGCAGTGCGTCGGCCGTCGACTTGGCATCGTTCCAGTATCCGACTGTGACCGCATTGGAACGCACGACAACTTCGCCGACCTCGCCGAGATCGCACGCTCCACCGTCGGGCCTGAGGATGCGCACAGCGACACCAACAGCAGGCTGACCACACGAGCCGGCTAGCTCGGTGCCCAGCGTCGCCTCTTCGTGACGGAGGCGAGTGACCACCGAGGAGGTCTCGGTCGCACCGTAGAACTGCGCCAACTCGGTGTCGGGGAAGACCTCGTGCGCCTGCCGGATCAGTTCTCCGGCGATTGGCGAACCGGCATGACCCAGCAGACGCAGCGACGAGACATCGCGAGGTTCGCGCCGCTGCTCGGCAACCAGAGCAGCCAGCATCGTGGGAACCGGCAGGAAGATGGTTACGCGATGCCTCGCAATCACATCGAGACACAGACCCGCATCGAACATCGGGACGGTGACGATCTTCCCGCCGAGCCAGGCCAGCCCCGTGAGCGGGGCGATACCAGCAACGTGGAACATCGCCGGCGCTCCGAGAAAGACGTCGGACGCCCCGAGCGAACAGGCAAGGATCTTGTTGAACGCGTTGGCGACCAGGTTGCCGTGCGTCAACATCACTCCCTTGGGCAAACCGGTCGTTCCGCCTGTGTAGAACAGCGCGGCCACATCGGTCGGCGAGAGGTCGACGCTTCCAGGACTCGGCGACGAATGTGCGATCAGGCGCTCGTAGTCGTCGCCAGTTCCGATCACATGATCGACGAGTGCCCCCAGCGGGCCCGCGTCGCGGTCGGTGATCAGCACGCGGGCTCCGCTGTGCTGAACGATGTGCGCCAGTTCGGCCTGCGCCAAGCGAGTGTTGAGCGGAACCAACACCATTCCGGCCGCCGGCAGACCGAAGTAGGCCTCCATGAATCGATGTCCGTTCGCCGCCAGCAGAGCAACTCGATCCGTGCGGGCGACTCCGAGCGCGGTGAGGCCGGCCGCCAATCTGCCGCAGCGGTCAGCGACCTCGTGCCACGTGAAGGTGTGCTCACCGTCTATCACTGCGACGCGCTCACCGAAGCAAGCTCGAGCGTGTTCGAGGGGATCGGCCAACGTGATCATTCGGCGCGCCTCTGCCTGTTCACACCGGCCGAGAAAGCGTGAAGTCGCTCGGCAGCTGCCGAAGCGATTTGAGCCAATCCCACAGAGTCACCACCCGTCCAGCGAGGTCGTCGGGTGTACCGGAGTTGTCGATCACGAAGTCGGCGCCCCTCAATCGGTCCTCCCGGCTGGCTTGGCGGGCGATGCGGGCACGGGCATCGTCCCTGGTGAAACCGCGACAGGAGACCAGCCGCTCGATCTGTACCTCGGGAGGAACGTCGACGACGATCTTGCCCTGCAGACCGCGACGGGGGTTCTCCGTGAGCAGCGGTATGTCGAGAACGACAACGCTCTCGGTCGATGCCAGCTCCCCGACTCGCCGTTCGATCTCGGCGCCGACAGCCGGATGAACGATTGCATTGAGGTCACGAAGCGCTGCGGGATCGGAGAACACGATCTCCGCGAGCTTGGATCGAATCAGACCTCGCTCGGCGTCGAGAACGTCGTCGCCGAACCGCTCGGCGATGGCCTCGACGACGACGGATCGGGGCTGTTGCACTTCGCGGGTGATGTCGTCGGCATCGATGATGACCGCACCGCGAGCGGCGAGCAGCGAGCTGATTGTTGACTTTCCTGAACCAATGCCGCCAGTGAGCCCGACAAGGATCATCGCGGCAATGTAGCTCGCACCCGTTCACCAGGCACGTTCTCGGTATCATCTGGGTTGTGGGTGAGGAGGTCGACCAGCGTTCGCGCGGCAACGAGCCTCCTTTGCGCGATCAAATGCCGCTCAGTTGGCCGTTGGTGGAGCGTCGCCACGTGCACGCGGCACCTCCGGGAGGGGTCGATCGACGAGCCACCACCCGTCCGCCGACACCAGCACCGATCCCGAGTCTGGCGGCAGCGCCGCTCTGGCCATTTCGCCTCCTGGCCATCGCCGGGGCGCTCGCCCGCTCGCGCACGGAGTACAGCTGGGACAACTGGAGGCTCATCGCCGGGTCAGTGATCGTCGTCGTCTACGCAATCGTTACGAGCCTCCGTCCTGTGCCATATCGAGACGACTCGAAGGTGAGGATGCGAATCATCGGCGAGCAGGCGCTCCACGTGATCGTGGTGCTCGGAACCGGAGCCTGGTCGTCACCGTTCGCAGCGTGTCTCATCCCGTCGGGAATGCTCGCCGGCTTTGCCGCAGGCGTAACCTTCAGCACTGAACTAGCGGTAGCAGCGGTCGCTGCCATCACCGCCAAACACATCAACGCGGTCGGTCTCGGCGTCGGCCTCCGCGACGGTTCACTGTGGGCAGGTCTCCTCGGTCTCGTCGCGTTCACGTGTGGCCTCGCCCACCGAGCCGGTATCGAGGCGGCACACCAGCAGCAACTCGCGCTCGATCGTGTCAGCCGTCTCGCCGAGGCCAACTCGCTGCTGTTCTCGTTGCAACGCGTCGCCCAGACCTTGCCGGCATCGCTCGATCTCGATGATGTCCTCGACTCGACCGTTCAGAGGATGCAGGCCATGGTGCGCCACGACGCGTTGTCGGTGTTCCTGGTCAACGCCACGGATCGTGCCGTCGAGCCGATACGCGCCCTGGGGTTCTCGCCGCCTCCCTCATTTCAACTCGACCGGCTCCCCGAGGGTTTGCGGGCGGCGATGGATTCCCCTCGCACGGTCCGCATCGACGATCTCAGCTTTCGAGGGGGTGTATCGGCGGCGGCTCGCAGCGGCCTGTACGCGGCATTGCGAGCGCGTGGCGCGCTGGTCGGGCTGATCGCGGTGGAGGCCGATCAGACCGACAGTTTCGGACAACAACAGGCCGAAATCGTCCATGGATTGACGGAACCGTTCGGTATTGCCATCGACAACGCGCGAATGTTCGGTCGAATCCGTACGCTCGCGGCTGATGAGGAGCGCTCGCGCATTGCACGTGACTTGCATGATCACATCGGCTCGTCGCTGGCGATGATCGGGTTCGAGATCGACCGGGCGCGTTCGATTGCGGCAGACGGAGGTGAGGTCGAGTCTGTGTTGGACGATCTGCGCACGCAGGTCACCGCCGTCGTCTCCGATGTGCGCGACACGTTGTTCGACCTGCGCACGGAGGTCACCGACACGTACGACCTGGCCAGCATCGTCCGCGATTTCCTCACCAGGGTTCAACAGCGAACGGGCATCATCACCGATCACGACGTGCGTGTTGCCGGGCGCTTGCCCCTGATGCAGGAGCGAGAGATGTGGCAGATCGCGCGCGAAGCCATCACCAACGTCGAACGCCACTCGCAGGCCAAGCATCTGACGGTGACCGTCAACGAAACCCCCACCAACGCGTCGATCACGGTCCTCGACGACGGAGTCGGGCTTGGCGTGCACACCAGCCGAGCCGACAGTTATGGCATCATTGGAATGCGCGAGCGTGCCGCCCGTATTGGCGCTGAGCTCTCCATCCGCCCATCTGTGCGCGGTGGTACGGAGATTCAAGTGCATCTGCGCTCTGACGACAGGAGACAACGTTGGGACTCTCGGTAATCCTGGTCGATGACCACACCATGCTGCGCCAAGGAATCCGGCGCGCCCTGGAAAGCGAAGGAATCAAGGTCGTCGCCGAGGCGGCCGACGGGGCTTCGGCCATCCGCCTGGCCCTCGAGCACAAGCCCGACGTCGTGTTGATGGATGTCTCCATGCCAGGCATGGATGGTGTCGAGGCTGCCCGCCGACTCGTCGAAGCAGACGGCAGGCAACGCGTCGTCATGCTGACCATGCACATCGATCGCGATGTGATCGACCGCGCCATTCGCGCCGGCGCAGTCGGCTACCTCACGAAAGACTCGTCGATCAGTGAGGTGATCCTCGCCATCCAACTCGCCGCCAATGGTGACCGTCCGATGTCGCCCCGCCTCGCCGCGGCAATGCTCGACGAAGCCCGTAAGGACGACGCCCTGATCTCAGCCCGCGAGGAAGAGGTGTTGCAACTCGTGGCCGATGGATTCGGCACCAACGAGATCGCCGCGCAGCTGTACATCAGCGGCAAGACAGTCAAGAACCACTTGGCGTCGATCTACGAGAAGCTCAATGCCCGAGACCGCACCCAAGCCGTGCTGATGGCCGTCAAGATGGGAATCGTCAAGCTCACCTAGGCGGCGGCATCCGGGCGCCAGGATTCACTCACCGTTGCAGGTAGCTGAGAACTCTGGCACCCAGATCCCTCGATGGGCGCGGAACCGGAATGCACACATCCGGGGGCGCCCGCGACGGATGTGAATGGGCGAGAGAAGCGAAACCGTGCTTCTCGAATCGCGCCCATGCAAACCGGGCGACACTGGCGGGCGTTGTGCGCTGTGGTCAGTCGTCGGTGGCGGGAGCGGCGTCGGCAGCGGCTGGTGCCGGGTCGGCGTCGGCAACCGCATCGGCTTCCGGAACCTCGGCTGCTGCTGGGGCATCGGCCGAAGCAGGCGCCGCGCCGAGGGCTGCCTCGGCCTCGCCGCGGGTGGCATCGGGGTTGTTCTCGTAGTACTCGGCCCACGCTGCCTCGCGCTCGGCGTCGTCGCCGCCGGCCGTCCAGTTGCCGTGCTCGTCGATCTCGAAGTGCTGGCGGTACTCCTCGGCCAGCTCGCCGCCCTCGGCGGCCTGCTTGATGGACAAGCTGATTCGCCGGCGGGCGAGATCGAGATCGATGATCTTGACCCACAACTCTTCGCCAGGGGTGACCACTGGCTCCGGCGCCTCGACGTGGTGGGTGCTCATCTCGGAGATGTGCACGAGACCCTCGATGCCATCGCCGACCTGGACGAAGCCGCCGAACGGCACGAGCTTGGTGACCCGACCATAAACGAGCTGACCGACCTCGTGAGTGCTGGCGAACTCCTGCCACGGGTCCTGCTGGGTTGCCTTCAACGACAGGCTGATCCGCTCGCGCTCAAAATCGACATCGAGCACCTGAACGG
>DATAJN010000146.1:0-3323 GCA_036262105.1 Ilumatobacteraceae bacterium | reverse complement strand
GTCGCGGATCGTGAAGATCGCTCGCCGGACGGGCGTCGACGTCGCCTACATGGGCGATGGCGTCAACGACGCAGTCGCCCTTCACGCAGCCGACGTCGGCATCTCGGTCGATTCCGCCACCGACATCGCCAAGGATGCCGCTGACATCGTGCTGCTCGACAAGGACCTCGGCGTTCTCGCCGACGGTGTGATGGAAGGCAGACGGATCTTCGCCAACACCCTCAAGTACGTCCTGATGGCCACGTCGTCGAACTTCGGGAACATGTTCAGCGCGGCAGGCGCGTCGCTCTTCCTCACCTTTCTACCGATGCTTCCGTCGCAGATCCTTCTCAACAACCTGCTCTACGACGTGGGTCAACTCGCCATCCCCACCGACAATGTCGACGAGGAAGTGCTCGCTCGACCGGCAGCATGGGACATCGCGTTCGTCCGCCGTTTCATGAGCGTGTTCGGACCGATCAGCTCGATCTTCGACTTCATCACCTTCTTCGTCATGCTCGTCATCCTCGATGCCAGTCACGCCGAGTTTCGCAGCGGCTGGTTCGTCGAATCCCTTGCGACCCAGACGTTGGTCGTGTTCGTCATCCGCACCCGCCGAGTCCCGTTCTTCCGCAGCCAACCGAGCCGAGCGATGATCATCACCCCGATCGCCTGCGCGGTCGTCGGGGCAGCACTACCGTTCAGCCCGATCGCCGACACGCTCGGGTTCACCACCTTGCCGATCAGCTTCTTCCTGATCCTGGTCGGCATGATCATCACATACCTCGCGCTCGTCGAAATCGCCAAGAGCCGCTTCTACGCCGCGCAGGTGCACCCGCGCCGAGCGCCACTCTCCCATGAAGAACGCCATCAGCGACACGTCGCCCGACGAGCAGCCCGCTACAGGCGCCACACGCTGAGAACCCGGCCTCGCGCCTCGTAACCGGATCACGCGTCAATGCGTGCGTGCGAGGTTCTCGTTGCCGATCGCGCAGGGATCGCGGCAGCGATCAGCGCCAGGACCATCGCGCCCACGATCGTGGCGATGACGATCCAGATCGGTGACCGGGGAGCCATCGCGACTCCCAGTTGGTCGGCGAAGGCACGCCACGCCAGCCGCCCTCCGACAATGCCAAGGGGTAGGCCGATGAGGAGGCCGACCACCATCATCAGGCAGGCCTGCCACCTCACCGATGCCCGCAACTGTGCGTCACGAAAGCCGAGCGCGCGCAAGGTGACGAGCTCACGTTGCCGGTCGCGGACCGACACGACAATGGCCAGCGCCAGTCCTCCGAACAGCGCCACCCCCAGCACGCCACCAAGGATCAGAGGGGCCGATCGGAGCTCGCTCACGTTGACGATCTCCGCGGAACGAATCGGACGTACGTAGGTCAGCGGTGGATCGCCGACCGCGTCCCACTGCGGCAAGGTTGGCTCGAGGCGGCGGATGAAGGCCTGACGATCGACTCCTTTGCGAAGGTGGATCGCCACGAACGACGCCGATTCGGGTGTTGGTGGCTCGCCGGTCAAGACGAACGCGCCATCCCCGAGGCCTGCTCGGTCGGAAACGAAGGAGCCGAGAGCAGGCAACACGGCCGTTCCGACCACCTCTACCGAGGTCTCCGGGAACAGCCCCGATCGAACGGCGATGTGATCGCCGACACTCAGTCCCAGCCGGTCAGCGGTCTTGCCGCCGAGCACGGCTTCATTCGCGTTCCGCGGAGGGCGGCCACTGAGCAGCGGAAACTCGAACGGAGCATCTGCGGAGAAGCCGTACACCACGGGCACGCCCTGATCGCCGAACAGTGACGACGAGTCGAAGGCATACAGCGCGTAGTTCTCGACGTCCTTGTCGGCGTCCAGGCTGGCCGAAATCGCTTCGGGGACCGCGTTGTCGAACCCTCCCCCCGTGATCACGCCGACATCCCATGGCCAGCCGTACTGCACCGGGCTCTCCACCAACCTCGTCAGGTTGCTGCCGAACATCAAGCTGCCGACCGCGCACAACACGGCAACGACACAACCCGTGATCGCCGCCACCGTGCCCGGCCGGGAGACGTCGAGCGCGGCGCTCGTTCCCGTCGTCATCGACGGGCGACTGAATCGTGACAGCGCATTCGACAGGCGAACGGCGCGCCGTTGCGGGCGGCGTGAGGCCAGGGCAGCACGTCGAGTGGCAGCAGCATCCACAGCGAGCGACACCGCAGCCAGAGCCGCCATCAGCACGACTGCGCCGGTGACCGTGACACGCCCGGGCAAGCTCGGTCCAGGTGAGCGCACGAGGTCACGCACACTGCCGATGGGACCGATGGGCGAGAGCAGCGCCCCTATGCCCACTGCGCCGGCAACACCGACGACCACAGCGGCGATCGCCGGCACGATCGCACCGAGAACCCGCTGTGCCGGAGAAGCTCCGAGCTGCATCAGCGAACGGAACTCTGGCTCGGCGCGCCGAAATATACGGGCCAGGGCGATTCCGAAGATCACCAACGTCGCCGCGAGGGCCAAGATCGCGAACACAGTCAGGGCAGTCACGGCCGGGCGAGTGGCTCGTTGCACAGCATCGTCGACGACCGCCCGATCCTGGGAGATGTAGTAGTACTGCGCCTGCCCCGCGATGAACGGCGGGAGATCAGCAGTCAGACGATCCGCTGCCGCGGCGAACTGCTGGCGGATCGAATCGACCCGGCCCGGTGCCCCATCCAACTGGAACGTGTAGAACCAGTACTGCTGCGAGCAGTTCTTTGGAAACGCCGCCGCCGCTGCCTCCTCGTCGGTCATGCCCGCGTTGTAGTCGCCGATGCAGCTGTACGTTCGGGCGACGTCCTCGCTGACGATCATCCGCTGGCGTGGATACAGCTCGTCGGGCAAGACCTCGTCGGGCAGATGACCGAATCCCGAGATCCGCAGCGATTCCACTCCGATCGGTGACACGACCTCGTTGGGATCCTGGCTAGGCAGCCCGAGGCCGCCCCACCAGAACGAGAGGTCGAGCGAATCACCGACGGAGAGGGCATGGCCATCAATCGTCTCCAGCACGCGTCGCTCTTCGTCGTTGATGAACACCTCGTGGTCGCCGTCGGGCAGCCGGCCGCTAGTGACCACCGGCCGATCCACGTCGATGAACCGTCCGTCAGGTGAACCGAGCACCTGCAACCACTGGTCGTTGTTGTCGTTGTTGGATGTGAGTTCCGTCAAGGTGTGCGGCCCGGATGCCCCGATCGATGCCAGCATCAAGGCATCGCTGTGCATCTCCCGAACCCCTTCGAACTCGCGCATGGCGTTGGCCATCGCCACCGACGAAAGGCTTGGGTTCACGCCGAGTCTGGCGACCCTGGCCGCAG
>DATAJN010000145.1:0-8048 GCA_036262105.1 Ilumatobacteraceae bacterium | reverse complement strand
GCCTCCGGGGTTCATGGCCACGCTGCGGCCGTATCAGCGCCGCGGCCTCGGCTGGCTGCAGTTCCTCCATCGGGTCGGTCTCGGTGGTTGCCTGGCCGACGACATGGGCCTCGGCAAGACCCCCACCACGCTCGCCCACCTCACCGCGCTTGCCGGCCCCCACCTGGTGATCTGCCCGTTGTCGGTCGTTCGCAACTGGGAGGCCGAAGCAGCTCGCTTCACCCCGTTCCTGCGAGTGGCCGTGCACCACGGCACCGGTCGAAACGACGTCTCCACGTTCGCCAACGTCGTCGCCGAACACGACTTGATCATCACCACCTACCACGTGGCCGCTCGCGACATCGAAACCCTGAAGACCGTGAGCTGGGCAACCGTGGTGCTCGACGAAGCCCAGGCAGTGAAGAACCCCGAGACGCGCACGGCCAAGGCATTGCGCAGCCTTCCTGCCGGGCAGCACATCGCGCTCACCGGCACGCCCGTCGAGAACCGGCTCAGCGAGCTGTGGTCCATCATGTCGATGGTCACGCCGGGATTGCTCGGCAACCTCAACCAGTTCCGGCATCGATTCGCGACGCCCATCGAGCGCAACCACGACGTCGCTGCCGCCGCGGCGTTGCGCCAACTCACGTCACCATTCCTCCTGCGCCGCACCAAGGCCGACAAGTCGTTGGTACCGGATCTGCCCGACAAGGTCGAACAACTGGCGTGGGCGTCGCTCACGCGCGAACAGGCCGGCATGTACCAAGGGGTCGTCGATCAGTTGCTTGCCGACGCGCAACAGGCCACGGGCATGCGTCGACGCGGCCTGGTGCTGGCCGCGCTCACTCGACTCAAGCAGATCTGCAACCACCCTGCTCACGCACTCGGCGATGGGTCACGACTGGGCGGTCGGTCCGGCAAGCTGTTGCGCTACGACGAACTGATCACCGACCTTCTCGACGCAGGCGAGCAAGCACTGGTGTTCACCCAGTTCCGCGAAATGGGGCTGTTGTTGCAACGCCACCTCCACGAGCGATTCTCGCTCACCACTCCGTTCCTGCACGGCGGGGTGTCGAAGGCTGGGCGCGATCGAATGGTCGACGAGTTCCAAGCAGGCACCGGTTCGCCGTTGCTGCTCGTCTCGCTGAAGGCCGGTGGCACGGGTCTCAACCTCACTGCAGCGTCACGCGTGGTGCACTACGACCGATGGTGGAACCCTGCGGTCGAAGACCAAGCCACCGACCGGGCATGGCGCATCGGGCAACACCGCTCGGTGTTCGTGCACAAGCTCGTCTGCCAGGGCACGATCGAAGAACGAGTTGACGCGATGATCAACGAGAAGCGAGCGCTCGCCGACGCCGTCGTCGGCACCACCGGCGAGACGTGGCTCAGCGAGTTGTCGACCGATCAACTGCGCGACCTGATCGTGCTCGATCACCACGCGGTTCGTGGCGGATGAGCATCGTCATCACCCCCGGTCCGCCACCGATGCGGCTCGAGCCCACGCCGGCCGGTCGTCTGGCCGCGTCGTTGCTCTCAGTCACGGTTGCCGGCATGGCCGACCCGCAGCGTTTTCGGCGGGGCAAGGCCTACCTCGTCGACCACGCCGTCACCCGCCTCGAGTTGTCCGAAGGAGTGCTGCTGGCAACCGTCGCCGGCGGCCGGCCGGAGCCGTATCACGTCACGATCACCGTCGAGACGGTGCCGCGGCCTGACGACCTCGTCCAGGTACCGGAACGAGCCCACGTCGCTCGACTGATCCCGCGCGGCGAGGAACTGCTGTGCACCTGCACGTGTCCCGACTGGGACGATCCCTGCAAGCACGGTGTCGCTGCGCTGCTCGCCCTCGCTGCCGAGCTCGGGCCCCACCCCGAGCTGCTGGTTGCGTGGCGATGCGAGCACGACGACCTGCGTCCGCAGACACGAGTGGGTTCTCGCGCCCGCAGCGACCGTCACCTGCGGCTCGTACCGCCGACACCACCCCAATCGCCGTTCGAAACCCGCGAGTGGCACGAGTTCGTCGGCGACGACCTGGAGATCCCTACCTGCACCGTCTCGAAGGAACCGCTGAAGCTGCCGTCGATGGAACTCGATCGCACCGACGTCGCCGAGGTCATCCGTTCGGCCTGGCAGACGCTCGTCCGGTACGGCGTCGAGGGCGATTCCGCCATGTGAACATCGCCACGATCGCGCGAAACGAGCCCAACCCCGCAGGATTGGGCTCGCTCTGTTGCTGTGGTCGTTGCTCGACGAAGGGCGGACTCAGCCTGCTGTCGTCGTCGCCGGCTGGTCAGCGGGTGCCTCGCCGGCGGGCGGCGGGCCGTGGTGCCTGCTGTCCTGCGGTCCACCGGCCGGCATGTCTTCGATGCCGGTCACCGTGAAGCTGGCATCGACCTTGACCACGACCTGGGTGCCGTCGGCCTTGCTCACGTGAGCCTCGTACGGCGATCCATCCGAATCGGTTTCGACCCGAAGGATCGTCCCATCGGGAACCGCTGCCTGTGCCGCAGCCCTCACGCTCGTGGCAGTGTCACCCTCGAGCGCGGTCTCGCCGGCACCAGGTCCACCACCGTGGCCTCCGGGCCCACCTTGGGGCTGATCGATCGTCGCGGTGACGGCGTAGTCGGCACCGATCTGAACGATCACATGCGTGCCGTCAGCCTTGGTGACGTGAGCCTCGTAGACGCCGTCGTTGTCGGTTTCGACACGATCGATCGTCCCGTCCGGTACAGCAGCCTGAGCTGCGGCCGTGACCTGTGCGGCAACGTCACCCTCGAGTGGCGTTTCCGGGTTGGCCGGGGCTTGGCCGACAGCAGCGGCGTCGGTATTGGCGTCAGTGCCGGAGGAGCCGTCGGTGGCAGCAACCACGGCGACGCTCTTGGAGGCAGCGGAGGTGGTGCTCGGAGCTCCGAGTACGGAGCCGGCGAGCAGCCCGCCGCCGAGAGCCAGGGCGAACACCGTGGCTCCAACTTTCATGTTCTTACCAATCATCACAAGTCCTTTCAAAGGGTTGGGGGGTGATGCATGACTGACGATCGCATCGCTTTCTGGGACGATCCTCTGACTCTTCGAAGATGTTCCGCAGAGTTGCGCGACATGTCAGTTCGCCAGCAAGGTGAGATGAACGGGGGAAGTCGACCCAACCTCCAGTGCGACGGAGTCGATCGCCGCACCTGACTAGCTCATTCGAGAGCCGTGCCAAATGAACGGCAGATCCATTCGGGCGTCGTCACGCTCTCAGCGAATGTCCCTGACGCGGGGACATTCGCTGCCTGCGTCGGCAGCCGCCTCAAGTCGGGCACTCAGGTGCGCCCGCAAGCATCATCACGCAACAAACGGTGTATCAACGACGCCTCGTGCCTTTATCGACCTAGCTCGGTAAACGGCGTTGGGACGAGCGCGTATGACGACGCAGTTCTGGCGCGAGGCATTGCGTACCGCGGAGTGTTCTGGCGTACTTGGGCTATGCCTCGCCGAGCAGTGGTGACGATGGTGGTGGGCTGGCTCGCGATCGTGGGGTGTGGTGGTGCGCCGAGAGCCTCGGGGTGTGTCAACGACAAGATGTAGGCGGACAACTTTCCCCTGCTTTGTCACCTTGCTGCCGAACTCCGCTGCACCTGATACGCCACCAGTCGTCGGGCGCGAAGAGGGCCCGGCCACTCCGAGACACAGGGGGGAGGAGGTCTCGGGGCCGGGCCCTGATCGGGCTTGGACCTTGGCAGCATCGGCGGTGGCGTCAACTGCCTTTGGTGGTCGTGTTGGCAACCGTGGCCGGCGTGGCAGCGACTGCCGCGGTGGTAGCCGTTGTCGATGCTGTGGTGCTCGGCGTGGTGATCGCGGTCGTAGCTGCAGTCGCGGTTGCGTTGGAGGCTGTCTTCGCGACTGTGACCGTCGACGCGGCGGTAGCGGAAGCTGACGTCGCCGAGGCGCCATTCGCTGCGCCGGCGGCCATGCAGCCGGTGAGGATCGCTGCCGCAGCAACGCCTGCTACTCCAGCGGCACGCCGAGCACGACGTGCAGGATGCGGACGCCGTCGCCGCGTGGTCGTTTGGGTGGGTGCGGTTGTCGAGGTCATGTCATACATGATCGAGCAGTTGTCTGGGACGATCCTCAGAACCGCCTCCGTTGTTGCGCTGACTTCTGGCGACGGTCGGCGAGGTCAACAGGTCGTGATGGTCAGACTTGTTGATGCGGATGAAGGTCAACGCGGTGACCAGCGCACATACCACAGCGACGGACGCTCGTAGCAGGAACGTCGAGCGATCGGTGCCCGCCGTGAGGGCGTGCACAGTCGTCAGGAAGAAGAGCGGAAAGCTGAGGTAGTGCGTCATCCGCCACATGCGCTTGGAGATCCGCTTGCGAACGAGCGACGTCAACTCCACGGCGACCAACAGGTAGAGACTGATCACTCCCCAGGCCACTGCAGCTGGGTGCCAAGTGCCGGTGAACGGCACGAGCACCTCGACGAGACCAAAGTGCACGTACGAGTCGGCGACGAGCGATGCCACGTGGATGCCGGTGAACAGCAGCGCCAGTCCACCGAGAAAGCGATGGAGATCGAGGATCCAGTTCGGCCTCGGCCGGCCGCGCAACACCTTGGTCGACAACGCCAGACCCCACAGCACGCTGGCCGCCAGCAGTGCCCAGGCGACGATGCCGCCGCTCCGGGCGACGTACCACCACAATTGACTGTTCACGGTTGCTCCCCTATTCCTGGAATGTGGTCGAGGTCGGCCGGCATCGCTGTTGCGCCGGTGAATTGCTGAAAGCCCGGGGTGATTCGAATCACTCCGGCGGCATCGACAGTCAACGCCTGCACGCCGGAGCCGTCGATGATGTCGAAGGCCCGTTGCGATCCACGTAGAAGCACCGCCTTTGCCAACACTTCGGCGATCCAAGCCTCGCCGGCGATCACCGTGCTCAGTTCCAGATCGCTGTCGGACGGCTGCCCGGTAGCAGGGTCGATCAGGTGATGGCGAGAGCTCCCGCCGACGTTCCAGCGGCGGCGCAGCGTCGTGGAGGTGGCGACAGCACCTGCGCTGAGACCGACGAGCGCGAGGGGCTCGCCGATGGCCGGATGCTCGATCGCGATCGTCCAGGTTCCGCCCTCAGGACTCTCACCGGCGACGCGCAGATCGCCGCCGAGGTTCACGCAGGCGCCGGCAGCACCGGCGCCAAGCGCTTCGCCGATCACGATGTCGGCGGCCAGGCCCTTGCCGATTCCTCCTGGATCGAAGCCGACGCCGGCAGGCAACCGAACGGTTCGTCCCTTGATCTCGATGTCGGTGCAGCCGGTCAGCAGACTGCTCGGCGACGACATCTTCTCCGTGGGCATTGTCTCGAAGCTGATGTCGTAGCCGGCGCGCAGCACGTCGCCGAGCACGGTCGGATCGAACCCCCCGCCGGTCAGCCGCCATGCCTCGATCGCCCGTTCGACGAGCAGTGCCGTCTCGATCGACACCTCGACGTCGCCGCCGGCTCGGCGGTTCAGTTCGCAGATCTCGCTGCTGTCGATGAACCGGCTCCAGAGACGTTCGAGTTGCTCGATCCTGCATGCCGCGTCATCGAGCAAGTGATCGGGTCCACCGACGATCACGAGATGCACGTCAGAACCCATCGCCCGGAATCGTCGCTCGGCGACCGCTGGCATTCTCAGCTCCCGTGACTCGATGAGATCGGACGCAGCCGCGGGAGTTGCGCATTCGGCTGCGCCGAGGTCGGCGCGGCGGGTCGCACCGTTGGAAGGTTCGCCGTATGGGTCGGCACCACCGACTGGCTCGACGGCTGCTGCGCGTCGGCCGTGACCATGTATCCAACGATCGCCGCGGCGGAGGCGAGGGTTGCCCAACCCGCCAACCGGCGAGCCTGCGCCGCGGGGTGGCGTCGACCACCCGCAGTCGGTCGGCCGGTTCGGGCCGGGATCGGTTCGGAGGCAATCCGCCGGCCACGTGGCGGCCCCCACATGGAACGGTCGGATGGTGGTGTGGAACGTTGCATGGTCGATCCTTTCGCGGCACACCCGGAGGTGTTCGACCATCCTCGGACCCGAACCTCAGAACTTCCTTGGAACCAGCTCCGGCTTTCGTAAGAACTCGGCTAACGGGGCAATCGCAGGCTGTACCCGACCCCTCGCACCGTGTGGATCAATGGCGGATCCACGTCGTCGACCTTGTGCCTGAGGTAGCTGATGTAGGTCTCCAGCACGCTCGCATTTCCGGCAAAGGTGTAATCCCACACAGCCTCGAGGATCTGATCGCGGGTGAGCACTCGCTTGGCGTTGACCAGCAGGTAGTGCAGCAGCTTGTACTCGGTGGGGGTGAGATCGATGAACTTGCCGCCACGCCACACATCGCGAGTCTCCTCGTCGAGTGCGAGGTCGTGGAACGTGAGGGTGTGCGTGCGATTGGCCGTGCCTCCGGTTCGTCGAAGCACCGCCTTGACCCGCTCCACGAGCTCTTCGACGGAGAACGGTTTGGTCACGTAGTCGTCGACACCAAGCCGCAAACCTTCGACCTTGTCGGTGGTGGCGTCGCGCGCCGTGAGGAAGATGATCGGGATGCGAGTCGCCGCGCCCTCGCTCTGGCGGAGCCGCTTGGCAACTTCGAACCCGTCGAGGTCGGGCAACATCACGTCGAGGAGGACGAGGTCGGGTCGTCGCGCTTCGATCGCCGCTAGGGCGGCCCGACCGCTAGCGACGCGCTCGACCTCGAACCCGTGGATTCCGAGTGCCATCGCCACCAGTTCGGTGATGTGCTCCTCGTCGTCGACGGCGAGGACGTGGGGTTTCGGCAGTGTCGAGTCCGACAAGCGGAGGTGCTCCTTGGTCGAGATGCGGTGCTTGGCACCATAGCGGTGCGCTTGCCGGGACCAGGCCGCTCGGACCGTATCCGCAGCACCTTCCCAGTCTGCTCGGAGGATCGCGCGGCATGATGGTCGCGTGCCACAACCAGGTGTCCACGCATGAACCTGCGGACAAAGTTGGTGATCGCCCTCGGCGTCTTGCTGGGGCTCGGTCTGCTGGCCTTCGGCATCGGCACCTACAACCGCTATTCCATCGCCGAGTACCGGCGGCTCGACGATCGGCTCAGCGGATCGACACTCTCGGCGGAGCGCGAGCTGCACGAACGCCACCCCGTCGGCGACTCAGGTGGCCCAGGCGGCGACGATGGCGGTCCTGGGTCCGGCGGTCCCAACCTTGGCTTCGGTTCGTATGCAGAGCTTCGTCAACCCAATGGTACGAAGGTTGCCCAGTTCCCGACCGACACCACGAGCGCCGCACCCGATGTTCCCGCCGTCATCACAACGCTCGATCGACCGTTCACCGTCGGCCCGGCAACTGGCTCCGGGGAGTGGCGAGTGTTGGCGACTGCCGACCACGATCGGCAGTACCAGGGCTACACCGTGATCGTGGCAACGCCGTTGGGAGATGTCGCCGATTCGCTGCGCGGGCTGATCGCCATCGAGGCCATCGCCGGGGCGGTCCTGCTCGCCCTCCTCACCGTCGGCTCGTGGCTGATCCTGCGCCGCGGCCTTCGCCCGCTCGAAGGCATGGCAGTCGCCGCGGCCTCGATCCACGAAGGCGACATGTCGATTCGGGTCACACCCGGAGACGGCCGCGGCGAGGTCGGCCAACTCGGACTCGCCCTCAACGAGATGCTCGACAACCTGCAAGACGCGTTCGCTGCTCGCCAGGAATCGGAGAACCGGCTGCGCCAGTTCCTGGCCGATGCGTCGCACGAGCTGCGCACACCGCTCACGTCGATCCAAGGCTTCGCCGAGATGTTCCGCCTGGGTGTCGCCAACGAACACGTCGACCAGGAAGTGATCATGCGCCGCATCGAGGAGGAGTCGCAGCGCATGCGCATCCTCGTCGATGATCTGCTGTTGCTGGCCCGCCTCGACGAGCGGCGCGATGTGGAACCGACCACCTTCGATCTTGCCGTGCTGGCGGCGGATGCGTGCAGCGACGCTGTGGCGGTGGAGCCCGGCCGGCCGATCACTCTCGACGCTCCGGAATCGGTGATGGTCGACGGTGTGCAAGACCATGTGCGCCAGGCGATCGCCAACCT
>DATAJN010000144.1:0-4591 GCA_036262105.1 Ilumatobacteraceae bacterium | reverse complement strand
CCGTAGAAGCGTTTCAGGTAGCCAGCGCGGGCCGCGTCGCTGTCGGCGACCGCCTTCGCAGCCTTCTTGCTGTCGAGCGAACCCTCCTGCGCGGCACGGGCAGCGCGCGTTTCGGGAGACGCGGTCACGAGTACGCGCAGCACGTCGTCGCGCCGGGCAAGCGCATACGAGGCGGCGTGCGACACGATCACGACGTCACCACGCTCGGCCGTCTCGTGGATCGACTTCTGAATCAGAGCGCGCAAGGACTTCGGGTCGGTTCCAGCACTCAGGTCGACGGTGCCTGCACCAGCGGCCATGAGGCTCGCCGCGCCGCCGGCGACCGCGAGGTTCCGAGTGAGCCGGTCGATGACCTTGGTCCGTCGCTCGGTGTCGGCAAGCTCATCGACGGACACACCGTTCGACTCTGCCGCTTGCTGCACGATCTCCTCGTCAACCAGCCGGTACCCCAAACTGTCGGCAACCATCCGCCCCACAGCGCGACCGCCGGCACCGAGCAGGCGTGAGATGCAAACCACGCGTCGAGACATCGAGGCAACGTATGTCCGGTTGCTCGCCCAGTCAAGAAGCGGCTTACGTACGCCTGACTTCATCGAGGCCGAGCCACCCCGCCAGCGCATCCAGTTCGGCGTTCACCCCGGCAGTCATGGCGCGGGTGAACTTCACGTCCTCGTGGACGGCGTGCACGAGCAGCTGTGAAGCCTTGCGGTCGGCAATAGTGTCGACCTTGCCGACGAGCCGGTCGTTGTGGAGGATCGGGAGCGCGAAGTACCCCCAGCGCCGCTTCTCCTTCGGCTTGTACATCTCCAACGTGTAGTCGAAGTCGAACAGCTCCATGGAGCGCACCCGATCATGGATCAATCGGTCGAATGGCGACAGCAACGCGGTGCGTCCTTCGAAACTCGCGGTAGTGGCCTCGGGGTCGACTCGCCACGAGCCGGTCGTTCCTTCGATCTCCGCTGGAATGCCGGCGTCGCCGACGAGCTTCGGGCGGGCGACACCGAGGGAGCGCAGCAACTTCTTGCTGCGGATCACGCGGGCTTCGCCGAGGGGGACTACCTGTGTGCCGGATGGGTAGATCCGCTCGGCCAGGTCCCACACACGCTGGCGGCCGCGGCGACCGGCGACGGCGACCTCGCCGCGTGAGGCGAGGATCTCGAGCATCTGGGTGACGTTGTGATCGTGCGTCCAGCCCGACGACTCCCAGCCCACTTCGGAGCTGTCGGGGATGTCTCGCGACGGCAGCGGACCTGACTTGCGCAACAGAGCAAGCACCCGCCGGCGGAACTTGTCGTTGGCGGCGAGCCAATCGCGATGGCGCGTCCAGCCGGATTCGTAAGCGGCGGCCATCTCGGCCCGGAAGAGGCCGATGTCCGCCATCGGCCGCACCATGACGATCACCGGTTCGGTGTCGACCACTTGACCACGGTGCTCGAACAGGGTGCGGTCGTGTTCGACTGCCTCGAGCAACTGAGCGGGGTCGTACGAGTTGCCGATGCGCGACCACGCAACGAGGTCGGCACTGGGTGCAATTGCGGCCGTCGGATCGAGCTGAAGGAAGGTGAGATGGTCGACCACGTCCAGGAGGTGTCGTGGCCGGTTGGCGTCGAGCAGCTGTGCCCGGATCGCGATGCGGCGCGCCTCCTCGCGGGTCAGTCGTCGCAAGTTCACAGGAAGCCGCAGTCGAGCCCTAGTTGCGCGGGACCTGGCTCCAAGGCACTTCGCGATCGACACGGACATCGCCGGGAAGACCGAGAACGCGCTCGCCGAGGATGTTCTTCATCACCTCGGTGGTGCCGCCTTCGATGGAGTTGGCGCGGCTGCGCAGGAACGCCTTCTGCATCGTCTCGAACATCATCGCCGTCTCCGGCCGCACCATTTCGTAGCTGCCGTAGAGCATGCCTTCGGCGCCGAGGAGGTCCATGACCTTCGCGTAGATGTCTTTGTTGAGATCGGCGAACGCCATCTTGGCGATCGAGCCCTCCGGGCCTGGGTCGCCCATCTTCCGGTTCTGGTTTGCCCTGATGTTGGTGAGCCGCAGAACCTCAGCGCGGGACCACAGCTTCATCACCTCGTCGCGTGACGCGGCATCCTTGCGATCGCTGGGCAAGTTGGCCCATGTCGAGGTCAACGCCTGGATCGTGCCCGATCCCTTCTGCGGCATGGTTCCGCCGATCGACACGCGCTCGTTCATCAATGTGGTCAGCGACACCCGCCACCCATCCCCCGGCTTGCCGAGCATCTCCGAGCTCGGAATGCGCACGTCATTGAAGAACACCTCGTTGAACTCAGCCTCGCCCGTCATCTGCCGCAGAGGCCGCACCTCGACACCGGGCGCGTGCATGTCGACGACGAAGGCGGTGAGGCCGGCGTGCTTCACCGCCTCAGGGTCGGTGCGCACGACGAGGAGGCCGAAGCGCGACAGGTGAGCCAACGTCGTCCACACCTTCTGCCCGTTGACGGTCCACTCCTCACCGTCACGAACACCGCGCGCGGCGAGGCCGGCGAAGTCGGAGCCCGCACCTGGTTCGCTGAACAACTGGCACCAGATCTCCGCGCCGGTGAAGAGCGGCCGCAGGTAGTGCTCCATCTGCTGTTCGCTGCCCCACGCCACCACGGTCGGTGCGCACATCCCGTACCCGATCGGATTGCGGTACATCGAGTTGGGTGCGCCGGCGGCGAACAGTCGCTCGTTGACGACGCGTTGCAGCTTGGGGTTGATGCCGAGCCCGCCATGGCCGATCGGGAAGTGCACCCACGCCAGTCCCTTGTCGAACTGCGCGCCGAGGAACGTGATCGAGTCGTGGGCCCTCGGGTCGCACTCGTCGAGCAATTGGGTGACGAGGTCGTCGAGGAGATCCGTCGAGTCGCGCGTCGAGGTGTCGGTCGCCGTCATGCCGCCAACGATACTGGCGCTGTACAACTACAACGGCGCCAGGATCGCTCTACTCGTCGTCGTTCTCGTTGGGAACATCGAAACCCGCGGCGGCGAGTCGCTCGAGAAGCTCGTCCCGCACGCTGCGACCAGGGGCGCGTGCCTTGTCGCCGGTGATCCGCCAACCCAGCCTGCTCGAGTACAGCAGCGGCGGCTCCTTCAACCTCCCGGCGCCGACGTCGACGATCCGGGCGAAGAAGAGCTCGTGGTCGGCCATCGGCTTGACCTCGAACGTGGCGCAGCGCAACCAAGCGATGCAATTGTGCACCACCGGCAGCTCGGTACCGGGAATAGTCTCCAGGTAGTCATCGGCGATGTAGCGGAACTTGCGACCGGGATACGAGAAGTACTGGCCGACATCGACCTGGTCACCAGCGAGAATGCTGACGGCGAACTCGCCACTGGCGAGGATCAAGGGGTACGTGTCGTGCTTCGGGGAGACGCTGGCCATCACGATCGGTTCGTCGAAGCTCACCTGGCAGACCCAGTGGCTGCAGTATGCCCGGGTGATGCCGTTGTGGTGGGCGCCAACGACCTGAACGCCCTTCATCATCTGTCCCAGGCTGCGCTTGATGGTCGGGTCGATCATCAGTTGAAAGGTCGCATCCATTGGCGATGCTCGTCGATCTCAGCGGCGAGCTCCGGGAAGGCGGCGCGGAGCGGAGCAAGTCGGGCGAGCAGGATGACTTCTTCTCGCTCCACGAGGCTGTGCTTGAGGTTGTTGAGGATCCGCAGGACGATCTCGCGGACGGGCGTCGTGGCCAGGAACGACCGCCGGAAGGCAGCGTCGTCGCCCATTCTCGCTTGCCACGATGTGATCATCCCCACCTCGTCGAACCGCACACCATGCCCGAAAGGATCGGCGTAGGTACCGGTCCGTTTGTCACGCACCACGAAGTGACCGGGAAGACCGACACCGGCGATCGGCACGCCATGCCGTTTGCCGACTTCGATGGCCACCACGCTCAAGGTGATGGGCATGCCGACTCGTCGCTCGAGCACTTCGTGCAGCAACGAGTTGCGCGGGTCATGATAGTCGTCGCTGTCGCCGGTGAAGAGGCCGGACGAGAACAGCGTGTCGATGATTCCTTCGAACGACGCCGGGCACAGCTCGGCGACCGTGTCGAGGCCGACGAGCGTCGAACCGACATCGACCGAATGATCGATGGTTGACCCGGCCAGTGCGCAGAGCAGATCGAGGTGACGTTCGGCAGCAAAAGTGTTGATCAACTCGCCGAAGCGACGTGCTGCCGAATCGGCTGGCGAGTCCACGACATGCAACGTATCGCTGAAGCACCTTTCGACGGCGTGCTCTCCGTCAACTACCTTTCGCCGCGTGTACCCAGGCACGTTCGCGGAGACGCAACCCGACAAGCCGGCGTTGATCATGGCCACTTCCGGGTTCACCCAATCGTTCGCCGAACTCGACGCTGCTGCGAACCGGCTGAGTCGGCTGCTGCGCGCGGTGGGAGTGAAGCCCGGCGACCATGTGGCGATCTGCATGGAGAACCACGATCGGTTCTTCGAGATCGTGTGGGGCTGTCACTACGCCGGGGCGGTGTACACCGCGTGCTCCAGCCGCCTCACCAGCAGCGAACTGCGCTACGTGGTCAACGATTGCGGTGCTGTCGTGTTCATCACCTCGATGTACAAGGC
>DATAJN010000143.1:0-6434 GCA_036262105.1 Ilumatobacteraceae bacterium | reverse complement strand
GCCCAAGGTTACCGCTGACCATGCTGCCCCGGTCCTTCGCCACACGACTACGATTTGGTCGTGCCCGAGGGGGAAGCGATTCACCGCACGGCCGCTGCGTTGCGAACGGCCCTGGTAGGAAGGGCTGTGCTGTCGTTCGAGAGCCCTCACATCGACGGGCCGATACCCGCTCCCGGGCGCGTGATCGAACTGGTGGAGAGCCGCGGCAAGCAGCTCGACATCACGTGGGACGACGGCTTGATCCTGCACACCAACTTGTTCCTCGGCGGCGCTTGGCACTTGTACCGCAATGGCGAACGATGGCGGAAGCCGATGTCGCAGATGCGCGTCGGCATCAACGTCGACGCGTTCACGGCGGTCTGCTTCGGTGCTCGCATCATTGAGACGTACCGCGAGTTCGACACGCATCGCCACCCGGGTTTCGGGCGCAGCGGTCCTGACCTATGTGTCGAGTCGCCCGATGTTGCGTTGGTGGTCGACTCGCTGTGCCGCTACGACGACCTCGAGGCGCCCATCGCCGAGGCGCTTCTCGATCAACAGGTGGCCTGTGGTGTCGGCAACGTGTATCGCAGCGAGATCCTGTGGGCTTGCCGACAACATCCAATGGCGCCGGTCTCGATGCTGGCCACAAACGACTTGGAACGAGTCATCGGTACGGCCGCGACGATCCTGCACGCCAACCTCAACCCGGCATCGGTGGCAACCGCCGACAGCCTGCGTCTGGCTGTCTACGGTCGAAACGGTCAGCAATGCCTGCGATGTGGTGACACGATCGAGGTGCGACGCGTCGGCGAGCACGCTCGGTTGCTCTATTGGTGCCCCGGTTGCCAAGTCCGGCGCGGCCCTCGGCCGGCGACCGAGAGCGCCGATGAACGGCCGATGGATCCTCATCCGGCTGCGGCGAAGTTCTTGGCCGAGCTGCCATGGCGTCGCCGCGACACACTGGCCGGTTGATCGCCTCAGCTGGCGCCAGCGGGCAGGTTGGCGATCAGGGTGAGCCAGCCTGACTCGAGCTGCGTCGGCTGATCGAACGCCGGATGTGGCCGTCCGATCAGGTGTTGGTAGGCGTTGGTAGCGAGCGCGATCGCCACGACGTCGCCGACATCGAGCGCACGAACCACGGCGGCTTCGACCGACAGCGTTCCTTGCGCCTTGTTGTCGAGTTGGGCATGGGCGCTGGCGGCGCCGATGTACGCGAACACCTCGTCGAGATAGGTCGCACCCGCGGCACGCGAGACGTTGTCAGCGTGTTCCAAGGCTTGCTTCGGCGACTTGACCGTGGCGTACAGCAACGTCGCGGCAGCGTTGGTGAATGGGTGAGCAACGGCTTGCGGCGGCAGTTCCGCGAATGCAACGAGCGCCTCATCGGTGCAGCCCATCTGCATGAGACCGATCAGGCGGGCGATGTGCGGCTCGAACGCCGCGGCGTTCCCCTCGTCGGTCTCCGCGAGGGCTCTATCGGCGATGGCGACAGCCATTGCACCGTCTCCGCGATGCATGGCGGCGCCGGCAACGGCCATCAACGGGAACGGCCCCGACATCTCTGCCATGGTGAGCAGTTCTTCGGTGCTGCGTTGCGCTGCGCCTGCCTGACCGAGGGCGATCTGAGCCCGCAGGAGGGGAGCAGTCGCTTGCATCAAGCCGAACTTGTCCTTCAGCTTCTTGAACCGTGACCGCGCCTGTTCGGCAAGGTTCGCAGCATCGGGCAGATCCCCTTGCCACAATCGCAGATCGGCGAGCAACGTCTGCATCATCCCCACAGCCCACTCGTCGCCACGCTGACCGGCCTCGCGGATCACCAGTTCGGCCAGGGCCTCTGCCTCGGCAAAATGTCGTTCGATGAACTCGACGAACGCGAGGAGACCGAGTGCCCAGCCGACGCCGTTGCGATCACCGAGCTTGTCGAATGCATCGGCGGCGTGATTGAGCCGATCGCGGGCCACGCTCATATCGCCCGAGAGGAATGAGATCCACGCTCGATGCTGTTCGAGCCACGCCAGACCGCGTTGATCGTCGAGCCGGCGATACAGAGTGTCGGCTTCGCCGAAGAACCACTCCGCATCGGTCAAGGATCCGCCGAAGAGCTCGATGAAACCACGGGCGCGCAGGGCACGAGCGAGACGATCGGGTCGTTCCACCGTGCGCAGCAAGTCGACTGCCAACCCGAGCTCGACGCGTGCGTCAGCGAGGCGACTGCCGGCATGATGCATCGAGCCGAGCAGCCGATGGGCGTCGCCTTGGGCGGCAACGTCACCGCGTTGCGACGCGCTGGACAATGCACTGTCGAGGTCGGCCCGTGCCGCGTCGAAGTCGCGGAGGTCGAGCAATGCGCCCGCCCTGATGAGTTGCAGCTGGACGCGGTTCTCCTCGTGCTCCGCGCCCGGCGGGAGCAGCTCCAGGGCTCGGCCTGCGTGGCGAACGGCGACGCGGAGGCTGCCGTTGTCGTCGGCGCGTTCAGCGGCAGCCTTGAGGAGTTGGACTGCTTCGTTGCGGATCGTGGCAGAAACACCTTCGACCGGGCCGAGCTCCTTCACCAACTCCGCAGCAGTCGCCGTGTGGTGAGCGCGATCGTCGAGACCGGCGGGGAAGGTGGCCATTGCTTTGGCAACGCCCGCATGGCGGCGGGCGCGGGCGGCTTTGGTGAGCGTCTGGTACGCGGCATCGCGAACGGAGTCGCTGCGGAACTCCCATCGCCTGCCGCGCACTTCTAGTAAGCCGAGGTCGTCGAGCTCGCGAACGCTTGCCGGATCGAATGTCTGACCGAGCTCGTCGGCGAACGTCTGCAACGAGGTGATCGCGCCCGACGTACCCAACGTCGCCGCGTTCTCGATGATCTGGCGTTGCTGCGGTGAGAGCTGATCGAGCCGGGCGATGATCAGCGCCCTGAGCGAATTGGGCAGGTCGCGGATCCCACCACCGGTCGCAGCCAGCGCAGCCAGCTCGTGGAGGAACAACGGGTTGCCCCCACTTCGCTCGTAGAGCGCGGTGAGCAACTTCGGATCGGCGCACTGATCGGCGAGGAGTTGTGCAGCGAGCTCTTCCGTGGCCGCTTGATTGAGTGGCTGCAGGTTCAACGACACGACGGTTGCTCGTTCGTTGTGTGGCGGCCAGGCGACGTCGCTGCCCGGGCGCATCGCGGTGATCAAGGCGAAGGGATGGCGGCTGAGCGACGTCACGAGATGCTCCAGCAGCCCGATCAGAGCGGGGTCTGCCCAATGCAGGTCGTTGATCGACATCACGATCGGTCGATCCTGAGTGCGCAGCTCGATCACCCGCGAGACCGCTCGGTGGATGGCTGATCGCGCTGCCGGCGCTTCGAGTCGGTCGATCGGCGACGGATGACCCAGGAGGTGGATGAACACGTCGACCATTCGCTCGATCTCCGCTTCGTCGACGTTGGCGAGCAGTTGCACGGCTCGCTTGCGGGCGACGGCGCGGATCTCGTCGATCGGAAGGGTCGGGTCGAGGTCGAGATCGCGTGACAGGGCGCTGGCGATCGGGAACCAGACGTTGGCCTCGCCGTAGGGCACGCACGCACCTTCCACGACACCGGCATCGACTGAACTGTGGAGGTAGTCGATCAGTTCGTCGGCAAGACGTGACTTGCCGACGCCGTTCTCACCGGAGATCGCCAGCAAGACGCAGCGATGGGACGTGGTGACGAGATCGAGCGCGGCGCGCCCGATCGCGCACTCCGGTTCGCGCCCGATCAACGGACTGTTGCGACCGCGCCTCGATCGGCTGCCCGGTGGCACTGTGGCTTCGACCGCCAACCAGGCCTTGATGTTCTGATCGCGCCCCTTGGCTTCGAGCTCGCCAAACGGCTCGAAGCGGATCGCCTGCGATGTCAGGGCGTATGTGGTTTGGCCGACCAGGATTCCACCGGGCGGCGCGCCGCTCTGCAAGCGCGACGCTGTGTTGACGACATCACCCATCGCCGTGTACTCGGTGCCGGCGATGGTGCCGACCAGTACCTCGCCGGTGTTGATGCCGACTCGCATGCGGATGTCGGAGCTCCCCGAGAGCCCGGAGGTACCGACGAAGTGGGCGAGGGTTGCCTGCATGCGCAACGCAGCCCGCACGGCGCGCTCGGCGTCGTCCTCGTGGGCGACCGGCGCACCGAACAGGGCCAGGATCCCGTCGCCGAGGATCTTGTCGACGCGGCCTCCGAACGCAGTGATGTCGTCGATGAGCAGTTGGAAGCAGGAGTCGACGAGTCGCTTGACCGTTTCCGGATCGCGATGTTCGGCAAGCGTGGTGAACCCGACGAGGTCGGCGAACAGCACCGTGGTGATGCGCCGTTCCTCGGACCGAGCGGTGGAGATGGCATACCCGCACGACGAGCAGAACCGGGCTTGTGCCGGAATCTGGGACGCGCAAGAGGGGCACAACATCGCCTCTGAGCGTAGGACACATCCACGGATCAGCGAACTCGGATTCGGCCGAAGTTGCCCTGGTGGAGGCAAAGTTCACAGAATGATTGGCGCGGGTGACGTCCAGTTGTTGATACAAATAGGTCCATGACAGAGACATTGACGACTGGCACCGCCGCGGGCGCAGTCGATGCCGTGAAGATCTATGGCGAAGGCGACAGCGAGGTCAGGGCACTCGACGGGGTGACCGTCGCCTTCGAGGCCGGAAGGTTCACGGCGATCATGGGACCATCCGGTTCCGGCAAGAGCACCTTGATGCACTGCCTGGCCGGCCTCGACTCGCTGACCTCGGGTGCGGTGTACATCGGCGACACGTACCTGGCGGCGCTCAACGACAAGGCGCTGACCATTCTCCGGCGCACTGCTGTCGGGTTCATCTTCCAGGCCTACAACCTCGTGCCCACCTTGAACGCATACGAGAACATCACCCTGCCCTTGCTCCTCGGTGGTACCGACGGTGACCAGGCGTGGATCGACCACGTCATCGACACTGTCGGCTTGCGCGACCGGCTGAAGCACCGCCCCAGCGAGTTGAGCGGTGGGCAGCAGCAACGAGTGGCGGTGGCCAGAGCGATGTCAAGCAAGCCGACGATCATCTTCGCCGACGAGCCCACCGGCAACCTCGACAGTCATGCGGGCGCAGAGATCCTCTCGTTCATGCGCCACGCGGTGACCGATCTCGGTCAGACGATCGTGATGGTCACCCACGATCCGAATGCGGCCAGCTACGCCGACCGAGTGATCTTCCTCGCCGACGGGAAGATCGTCGAGGAGATGACCGAGCCGACGGCCGACCGAGTGCTCGATCGCATGAAGCGATTCGGCGGCTGAGTCATGTTCAAGCTGGCCCTGAAGGGCATCATGGCTCGCAAGGGCCGGTTGCTGCTCACCTCGCTCGCCGTCATCCTCGGCACGTCGTTCCTAGCAGGCACTTTCATCTTCTCCGACACACTCACCAAGTCGTTCCACGACCTGTTTGCCGGTGTGTTCGAAGACACCGACGCGTACGTCCGGTCGTCATCCGTCATCGAAGGCGATTTCGGGGCGGAAGAGCGCCAGCGGTTGCCTGATTCGCTGACCGCCGTGGTGGCCAAGGTGCCTCACGTGCGAACTGCCGAGGGCAACGTCTTCGGCTTTGCCCGAGTGATCGGCAAGGACGGTAAGCCGGTCGGGTCGAGCGGCAATGGGCCACCCACCTTCGGGTCGTCGGTCGCCCCGGACGAAGCGTTCTGGACCATCACCGAAGGTCGGTTGCCGAAGAGCGAAGGCGAGGTTGCACTCGACGCGGGTGTTGCCGGCAAGGCTCACTACAAGGTCGGCGACACCGTGAAAGTGGTCGCTCAGGCCGGCTCGCGCCAGTTCACCCTGGTTGGGATCGCCAAGTATGGCGACGTCTCCTCACCTGGTGGCGCAACCTTTGCCCTGTTCGATCTCGCTACCGCGCAGTCGTTCGTGGGTCGTGCTGGCTTCATCGATGCGGTCGTGGTCAGAAGCGACGGCCAAGTGTCTGACAGGCAGCTCGCCGATTCCATACAGGCCGCGCTGCCGGCCGACTCGCACACCGAAACGCTCACCGGTGCCGAGATCACCAAAGAGAACCAAGACGCGATCGAGAAGGGTCTGAGCTTCTTCACCATCTTCCTCACCGTGTTCTCCCTCATCGCCATGGCCGTCGCCTGCTTCGTGATCTACAACGTGTTCTCCATCACCGCGGCCCAACGTCAGCGCGAGAACGCTCTACTCCGCGCCGTCGGTGCGCAGCGCGCTCAGGTCACGAGGGCGATGCTGGTGGAGTCGGTGGCTGTCGGTTTGGTCGGTTCGCTGCTCGGCCTGATCGCGGGTGTTGGGGTCTCCTTTGCATTGAAGGGTTTCCTCGGTGTACTCGGGGTCGTGTTCCCGTCGACCACGCTGCGACTGCTGCCGCGCACCATCGTGCTCACCTTCGTGGTTGGCACCGTGGTCACTGTGCTCTCGGCGATCATGCCGGCGCTGCGGGGCGGC
>DATAJN010000142.1:0-3013 GCA_036262105.1 Ilumatobacteraceae bacterium | reverse complement strand
AAACTTTCCGACCTGCAACTCGTCACCCTGTTGCAAGACGACCTCGTCGTCGATCCGTTCGGCGTTGACGTACGTGCCATTGAGCGAGCCGGCGTCGCGCACGACGTAACCGGTTGGGGTTCGCTCGACCTCGGCGTGGCGACGCGACACGGTGATGTCGTCGAGACTGATCTCGCTGTCGGGATGGCGACCCAAGCGAGTGAGCGGATCGTGCAGTGCGAACGAGGCACCGGCCTGCACACCGGATCGCACGATCAGCGACGCAACACCTGTTTCCAGATCCCCCACATTCACCACGACGTCGTCCTCGGGGCCTGGCGACTCCTGCAACGGGTCGACCTTGGCCAGCGTGATGGTGTGGTCGGCGATGCGGTCGAGCACGCTGCCGCATGACGAACAGAACCCGGATTCCGGTGGGTTCCGGTGCCCGCACTGGTTGCAGAACACGTAGGCCATTGGGAGGAGACTAACCGTCGATGAGAGCTTGATAGCCAACGGCGTCGAGCAGGCCCTCCACATCGGCCGGATTGCTCATCTCGATCTCGCAGATCCACCCCGCCCCGTAGGGGTCGGAGTTCAGCGCGTCGGGAGCGGAAGCGAGTGCTTCGTTGACGGCGGCGATGGTTCCCGACACGGGCGCGTAGATGTCGCTGACCGACTTGGTGCTCTCCACCTCACTGAAGGTGTCGCCTGCAGAGACAGTTGTGCCAACAGCAGGTGCCTGCACGTAGACCACATCACCCAGCGCGTCTTGAGCGTAGTCGGTGATTCCAATTCGGGCTCGGGTGCCGTTGACGGCGACCCATTCGTGATCACGGGAGTACAGCAGGTGGGCAGGAACCGTCATGGTTCCGCAGACTAGCGGGCGGTCCCGCGACCCTCGCGCAGGCTGTCGCGGATCGTCGGGATGTACGTGACCGCGGTGTAGTAGCTGAGGATCAGACCGGGGATCCCGAGCATCCATGACGCGATCTGAAAGCCGCGGTGTCCCGGGAAGTCGGAGGCACCGAGCATGAACCCGGGAAACGCGAACATCAACAGGAAGGTCGCCATCTTCCCCCACCGGGTCACGTCGAAGCGCTTCATCGAGAATGCGAGCGTGGCGATCGCAACCGTGCCGCCGACCAACACTTCGCGAACGACGACGGCCCACGCGAACCACAGCGGTGCGGAATGGTCGACGATGATCCCACCGATGGCGACGATGAACAGCAACCGATCTGCCGTCGGATCGAAGATCTTTCCGAACTCGCTCGTTTGATGCAGGCGACGCGCCAGCCAACCGTCGACCCAATCGGTTGCGCCAAGACCGCCGAGCAACCATGCCGCGCCGGCGCGGTTGTCGCGACCGAACAGGATGTACAAGAAGAGCGGGATGCAACACAGACGAAGGAGCGTGAACGCGTTCGGGAGCGTGAGATAGCGATTCGACGCGACTGCTTCCATCGTGCCGAGCGTACAAGTGCCGTCGCGCCTCGGCTGCCACCCACACTCACGTACTCTTCGTTCGTGACCACCATCTTCAGCCGGATCATCGCCGGCGAGATCCCCGCGACGTTCGTCCATCGCGACGATCGCTGCGTCGCTTTCATGTCGATCAACCCGCTTGCCCGCGGCCATGCGCTCGTGGTGCCGATCGACGAGATCGACCACTGGATCGACGCGCCGCCCGACCTCGTCAGCCACCTCTTCGGCGTCGCCCATCGAATCGGACGGGCCCAACAGCAGGCCTTCAGCTGCGCTCGAGTCGGCGTGATCGTGGCCGGCTACGAGGTTCCACATGCGCACATCCACGTGATCCCTACAGAGCACATGGGGCAACTGTCGTTCGCGAATGCTGCGGCCACCGTCGACCAAGACGACCTGGAGGCGGCCGCAGAGGCCATTCGCAGCCGGCTCGATTAGTCGATCGGCGCGATGAGGTCGGCGTCTTTGTTGCGCACGTTGTTGACGTCGGTCGACACCTTGTGCATCGTGAGCAGGTTGTCGGGCGCCGGCACCAACAGGCGCTGCAGGCGGTCGAGGTCGTTGTTGCCAGGGTCGAGCCATTCCTGCCACGCGCTGGGCGGGAGCATCACCGGCATCCGGTCGTGCACGGGTGCCATGGTGGCATTGGCCGACGTGGTGACGATGGTGCAACTGTGCAACCACGGCGCGTCGGGCCCGGCGGTCTTGTCGCGCCAGGTCGTCCACAGCCCGGCAACCGCCAGCGGTTCACCGTCGAGTCGATGGATGAACATCGGCTGCTTGGCGGGCTTGCCCGCCTTGGTGAGCGCTGCGCCTTCGCTCCCCTGCTGCCACTCGTAGAACCCGTCCATGGGAATGATGACCCGGTGCTTCTTGAACACCGACTTGAACGCCGGCTTGGAGGCCAGCGTCTCGGAGCGGGCGTTGATCATCTTCGAGCCGATCTTGATGTCCTTCGCCCACACCGGCACGAGGCCCCAATGGAACACCTGCAACGTCGGCTGGCCATCGGGCCCGGCGACAACGCCGTACACGTCGTTCGTGGGTGCCGTGTTGAAGTTGTCGGGAAGAGTCGTTTCCGGGTCGAACGAGGCGCCGAAGTACTCGGCAATCCGTTCTGCAGAACTGGACGATACGAAGCGGCCGCACATCGCGGCTTACCGTATCGGGCGTGCCGGGGTGATCAGCCGTATGAGGTCACCCAGGAGTTGATCGCATAGCCGCCGGTCTGGTTGATCTGGACAAGTGCGGTCGCAGTGACCCGCGGGCTCGAGTTCGTCGTCTGGCTGACGATCTTGAAGGTCTTCTGCACAACGGCGTTGAGCAGCCCGATCTGCAGGGACGCTGGCTTGTCGGCAGACACGCCGATCGTTCCGGTGAGGATGCCGCCGCCGAAGGAGATCTTCTTGTTGGTTGTCATTCCGGGAGCGGTGAACAGCGAGACCCCGCCTTGCGGCACCGATACGTAGCCGGGGATGGTCACGTTGACAGGCATGGCCGTTGTCAGGTTGATGTCGACGATGGGGCACGTCGTCGCCGGCACTGC
>DATAJN010000141.1:0-4137 GCA_036262105.1 Ilumatobacteraceae bacterium | reverse complement strand
CCCGCCGCCGGTGGGTGTCGAATGTGGACGTACGCCGACGATCTGGCGGCGATGGAGGATGCCCTGCGGCTGTCGAAGGGCATGACCTACAAGTACGCCGCAGCCGGCATCAACCTCGGCGGCGGCAAGATCGTCGTGATCGGCGACCCGAAGAGGCAGGACGGGCGGGAGATGTTGTTCCGAGCCCTGGGTCGCTTCATCGATTCGCTCGGCGGTGAGTACCTCACCGGCGAAGACGTGGGTACCACGCTGCAGGACATGGACCACATGCGCGTCGAGACGCGCAACGTGATCACCTTGCCGGAATCGGCCGGGGGAGCCGGCCCGATCGGCCCGGCAACTGCGTTCGGGGTGTTGCAGGCGATGCGGGCCTGCGCTGAAGAAGGTTTCGGTTCACCATCGTTGCACGGCAAGCGGGTGGTCGTGCAGGGCCTCGGTGCCGTGGGTGAACCCATGGTGCGGTACCTCGTCGACGAGGGGGCCACGGTGCTCGTCAGCGATCTCGACCCAGCCAAGGTCGAGGCCATGGTCAAGGCTCACGGGGTCACCGCGATCGCCGCTGCTGACGTCGCCGCTGCTGACGTCGACGTGTACTGCCCGTGCGCACTCGGGGCGACGATCAACGACGAGTCACTCTCGGTGCTGAAGGCATCGATTGTCTGCGGGTCGGCCAACAACCAACTCGCCGAACCGCGCCACGGCGACGAACTGCACCGCCGTGGTGTGCTGTACGCACCCGACTACATCGCCAACGCCGGTGGCACGGTGTTCGACACCGATCGCCTGTGGGGTGGGGTCAACAAGGAACGCGGCATGACCAAGGTGGCCAAGATCTACGAGCGGATGCACGAGATCTTCACGATCTCGAAGGCGCAAGACATCGGCACGTACCTCGCAGCCGACCATCTCGCCGAGAGCCGAATCAACGCCTACCGGGCCATCAAGCGGGTACATGGATTCGACCAGGGCCAGCGGGTCAGCATCTGACACCGGCCAACTTCACACAGCGTTCACACTTGGGCAACGGGGTGGAAACGGCCTCGCTGGCAGACTTTCCGGGTCCCGATCGCGGCGCGTCCGTGATCCTGAGAACGAAGGAACTTAGTGGCCTACCAAGCTGAATACATCTGGCTCGACGGCACGTCGCCGACTCCGTCGATGCGCTCCAAGACCAAGATCCTGGGCGATGGCAAGAAGCCTCCGATCTGGGGCTTCGACGGCTCATCGACCAACCAGGCGACTGGTGAGAACAGCGACTGCGTGCTGCGCCCGGTCTTCACCTGTCCCGATCCGCTGCGCGGTGGCGACAACATCTTGGTGTTGGCCGAGGTGCTCAACGCTTCCGACATGAAGCCGCACCCCACCAACACTCGTGCCGCTTGTGAGAAGGTGGCCAAGAAGCACGCCAAGGCCGAGATGATCTACGGCATCGAGCAGGAGTACACCATGCTCAAGGCCGACGGCTCGCCGCTCGGCTTCCCGAAGGAAGGCTTCCCCGCTCCGCAGGGCCCCTACTACTGCGGCGTCGGAACCGGCCGCGTCATCGGCCGCGAGATCATCGAAGAGCACACTCAGGCCTGCATCGATGCCGGCCTGTTGATCGAAGGAACCAACGCCGAGGTCATGCCCGGCCAGTGGGAGTTCCAGATCGGCGCAGCCGACGCGCTGACCGTCAGCGACCACCTCTACGTCGGCCGTTGGTTGTTGCACCGCATCGCCGAGGACTACGACGTGATCATCAGCTTCGCCGCCAAGCCCGTCAAGGGCGACTGGAACGGTGCGGGTGCCCACACCAACTTCTCGACCAAGGCCATGCGCGAGAGCTACGGCCCGATCGAGGCGGCATGCAAGGCCATCGGCAAGCGCGTCGAGGCCCACATCAAGGGGTACGGCGACGACATCGAGAGCCGGCTCACCGGTGCCCACGAGACTGCTCCGTACAACAAGTTCAGCTACGGCGTGTCGAACCGCGGCGCCAGCATCCGCATCCCGTGGCAGGTCGCTCGCGACGGCAAGGGCTATGCCGAGGATCGTCGGCCCAATGCCAACAGCGACCCGTACACCGTCACCCGTTTGATCCTCGAGAGCGTTTGCGGCTAGCAATTACCTGATGCTCGAACAGCAACGTGACTACGTACTGCACACTGCGGAAGAGCGCGGCGTACGGCTGATCCGGCTGTGGTTCACCGACGTTCTCGGCAGCTTGAAGAGCTTCGCCATCAGCCCGGCGGAGTTGGAGAACGCCCTCGACGACGGCATGACCTTCGACGGTTCGTCGATCGACGGGTTCGGGCGCACCCTCGAGAGCGACGTGCTGGCCATGCCCGATGCCAACACGTTCGAGGTCTTGCCGTGGAGCAACCCGCAGGCCACGGAGGCTCGGGTGTTCTGCGACATCCACAACCTCGACGGCACACCGTTCGAGGGCGACCCGCGCCAGGTGCTGCGACGCAACCTGCAGACAGCACACGAGCGCGGTTACACGTTCTTCGTCGCCCCCGACATCGAGTTCTTCTACTTCTCCCCACCGGAGAAGGGTCAGCCGCCCGTACCGCTCGACGAGGGTGGGTTCTTCGACCTGACCACCACCGATGTCTCCGGCACGTTACGCAAGCAGACGATCCGCACGCTCGAGACCATGAGCATCCCGGTGGAGTACACCTTCCACGAAGACGCTCCGAGCCAGCACGAGATCGACCTGCGGCACACCGACGCGTTGACGATGGCCGACAGCATCATGACGTTTCGGCTCGTCGTCAAAGAGGTGGCCGCCAGCCAAGGAGTGCATGCCACGTTCATGCCGAAACCGCTGGAGAGCGTGCAGGGCAGCGGCATGCACATCCATCTGTCGCTGTTCGACGGCGACGAGAACGCGTTCTACTCCCCCGACGACATCTACAACCTGTCACCGGTGGCCAAGCAGTTCATGGCCGGGCTGCTTCACCACGCCGCCGAGATAACAGCGATCACGAATCAAACCGTCAACAGCTACAAGCGACTCGTGCCCGGCTTCGAGGCACCCGTTCACGTCAGCTGGGCGCGCAACAACCGCAGCGGCCTGGTGCGCGTGCCGGTCACCAAGCGCGGCAACCCGAGCGCGACGCGGATCGAGTTCCGCTCTCCCGACCCCGCCTGCAACCCCTATCTCGCGTTCGCCGTGATGCTGGCAGCCGGCATGCGCGGCATCACCGAAGGCTACGAACTTCCACCCGAGGCCGACAGCAACCTGTTCGAGATGAGCGATTCCGAGCTCAACAAGCTCGGCATCGATCTGCTGCCGCAATCGCTGAGCGATTCTCTTCGTGTGATGGAGCAGTCGAACTTGGTGCAAGAGGCACTCGGCGAGCACATCTTCGAGTGGTTCTTGCGCAACAAGCGCAGCGAGTGGCGGGCGTACAAGACCCACGTCAGCGCCTTCGAGCACGACCGATACCTGCGGACGCTGTAGCAGGGCACTCGATGGAACCGCTCGTCGTCTACCCGGAGTCGCCATCGCCGGATCTGGCGCGCACGCTCGATCTCGGGGGTTACCGGTGGAAGGCGGTGTCGTCGGCGGAGGATGCCGCCAACCACGAGCCGCCTGCCGGATGGGCTGGTGCGATCATCGCCTGCGACACCGACCCGGAAGGCGCCTGGGCCCTGTGCCGTGCACTGCGCAAACGCGACGATCCGACGCGTCTGCTCGTTCTCGTCACAGGGGCACAACTCGGTGATCTCGAGCTGCGGGACGACCTGTACGACGACTTCTGCCTCACGCCGTTCCATCCCGTTGAGGTCGAGGCACGGCTGCGCCATCTGCTCTTCCAGGGCTTGTCGCAGGGCAAGGCCGAGACCGTCGAGTACAGCGGACTTGCCCTGAACGTCGAGACGTACCAGGCCTCGATCGAAGGCAGGCCACTCGACTTGACGTACATGGAGTACGAGCTGTTGAAGTTCCTCGCCCAGAACCCCGGCAAGGTGTTCACGCGCGAGATCCTGTTGTCGAGGGTGTGGGGTTACGAGTACTACGGCGGCGCTCGCACCGTCGACGTGCACATCCGCCGGTTACGCGCCAAGCTCGGCGAGGAGCAGGCCAACCTGATCCAAACGGTGCGGTCGGTCGGCTACCGCTTCGGTCAGAGCCGCTGGGGAACCTGA
>DATAJN010000140.1:0-2951 GCA_036262105.1 Ilumatobacteraceae bacterium | reverse complement strand
GTCGCTACCAACAACCCTACAAGAGGGGTCTCACACAGTTGTTCGCTCGACCGATGTTGGCCAACTCTGTCGAGCGAACAACTGTGTGAGACCCCTCTTGTAGGGTTGTTGGTAGCGACTTCCCCCGCCGAATTCATCGTTGTGTTCGTTCGAGAAAGGGGTGGTCGTGACTGTTGTCGGGTTGGTCGGGTCGGCCGGTGCCGTGCCGTTGTCCTCGGTCGTAGGCGGTCACTTTCGTGATTTATCGAGCTAGCCCGATAAATCGTGCTCGTCGATCGAACCACGAGCTGGGGATACTCGACGAGGCCATCATTCGTGCGGTCGAGGAAGACAAACCGGTGACATTGCGCGGTGTGTTCTACCGAGCAATGTCCGCCGGGGCTGTGCCGAAGACCGAACTCGGCTACGCAGCGGTCGGTCGACGACTCGTCCAGCTGCGTCGTCAAGGTCGGGTGTCATACCGAGACATCACCGATGGCACGCGATGGGTGTTCAAGCCGAGGAGCTACGACGGTTGGCAAGAGGCGCTGGCGGAATCGGCCAACAGCTATCGCCAGGCCTTGTGGAACCGATCCGAGTACCGGTTGCAACTCTTCACCGAGAAGGACGCGATCTCGGGCATCATTGCCCCGATCACCCACGCCTGGGACATTTCACTCGGTGTGCTGCGTGGCTACGCCAGCGAATCGTTCGCCTGGTCCGTCGGTCAGTCGATGAGCGACCAGCACGTCAACGTGCTCGCTCAACTCGGTGACCACGACCCCTCCGGAGTGGGGGCGTGGCAGGACTTCTCCCGCAAGGTCGCCGAGTTCGCACCGGGTGCTCGCATCGTGTTCCATCGACTGGCCGTGACGCCCGAACAGATCACCGACTGGAACCTGCCTCTTCGACCGACCAAGACCAAAGACAGTCGCGCGAAGGGTTGGATCGGCGGTTCTGTGGAAGTCGATGCCATCCCAGCGCCGACGATACGAAGCCTCGTCGAGGAATGGGTCGCCAGGTTCCACGACCCCGACGAACTACAAGCACTGGCCGCAATCCAAAACGCCGAACAGGAGACCCTACGATCCTTCCTACAACGAACCGGCAATGCCCCGACATGACGACGAATCGACAAGGGCTACGGCTGGGTTCTGTCGAGCCGAAGACGACCGCCGATGCGATGTACTTCCATCGCGAAGTCGAAGGCATCGACGCGTGTCGCGAGGGCGATGTCTTCGGGGTCGACATGTCCAGGCCCGAGCGCGAGCGTTCGTTTCGCTTCCTCCGAGTTGGCGACGAATCGGCGCGTGCTCTCGGCGTCGAGGTCGACACCGAGACGAGCACGCTCGATCAGCTGTGCGGTGGCGGTGTCGTCGGTACCGTTCGCCGAACGGTTGCCCATCACCTTTCCCGTGATCACATAAGTCGGGTCACCGAGCGCGCTGGCGCGTACCGCAGCAGCTGTGGCTGAGGCGCACACCAGGCCGGAACACCACAGGCGCGTGGCCGAACGTGCGGCGACCACGCCTCGTGTTCCCGCTGAGGTGCGCTGCACGAGCACGCGATCGTCGAGATCCGCGGCCGCGACCTCCGCCGGCGAGTTGGAGAAGTCGAAGCCGTCGACTCGGCGACCATGATCCTCGCCCATGGCCAGCAGGTCGGGATCGGTGGTCTTCAACGACAGCGCCTCTTCCACAGAGTCGACGAGGAAGATGTGGCGAGCGCCGGCGGCGAAGGCATATGCAGCGGTGGTGAAGGCACGAAGCACATCCACGGCCACGACCGCCCCGGAAACGCCGGCAACCTCCCAACGAGGCAGGAAGCGCGTACCGGTCACGGTGCCTCAACCATGGTCAACGCCCGGCCAGCATCTCCAGAACGGGGGCAAAGCCTTCCGGATCGCGCACGACGTAGTGGCTGATTCCCACGTCGTCGCGCAGGCGCTGGAGCTTGTCGACGATCTGCCCGACCGAGCCGACCAGTACGAATGGGGTGCTGTCGATCACCTCGGGAGCAACCTCGAACCGCGCCGTCGCAGCCTCGATCCGCGCGCTCGCATCCGTGCCGATGTCGATGGACTGCACGAGCGCCGACCGCTCGATGTCATTCGCTCGGGCGCCCGCCGCCTCGGCCAACCACTGCGATCGTTCTCTGACGGCTTCGAGGCCGAAACCATCCGCCGTCGGTTGACCATCGTCGCCGTGGGTCAGCCCGGTGAACTGGAAGATGTCCGCGTGGCGTGCTGCGATGCCCACGACTCGCCTGCCGTACCCGCCGATCAGCAACGGCACTCGCTCCTGCACGGGCCGGATGCCAAGGTCTCCGAGATGGATCTGGTGGTGCTCGCCGTCGAGTTCGGCTGCACCCGTGTCGAGCAGCGACCGCAGCGCGATCACCGATTCCTCGAACCGGTCGACGCGCGACCGGGGCTCGCGTAGTACGAGCCCGATCGCATCATGTTCGGATTGCGAGTAGCCAGTGCCTAGCCCCATCACCAAGCGCCCACCGGTGAGCCGATCGACCGTCGCCGCCGTACGAGCCAGCATCGCCGGATGGTGGAACTCGTTGTTGAGCACCAGCGGACCGATCCTCAGACGGGTCGTCGCCTCGGCAGCCACCATCAGCGGGATGAACGGATCGACGCCACCGATGTGATCGTACGAATAGAGCTCCTCGTAGCCGAGCGTTTCGATCCGACGCGCCACCGTCACCAGCCCGTCGCGGTCATCGAGCGGACGTGCCTGCACCGCGAACCTGAACGGTTTCACGATCCTCCGAGGCCTCGTCGCATGGCTCGTACCGTAACCCTCAGGCCTCAAACGCTCGTGGCAGCGCAAGCCCACGGCGATAGTCTCGGGCCACGACTGTCCGGGGTCGTTCAATGGTAGGACATCGGTTTTTGGTGCCGTCTATAGGGGTTCGAATCCTCTCCCCGGAACACCGCTACACCACTTCGGCCCTCCGACGCG
>DATAJN010000139.1:0-6588 GCA_036262105.1 Ilumatobacteraceae bacterium | reverse complement strand
CGCCCTCACGGGAATGGAGGCTAACTTCCGCTTCGTCGGCCCGGAGACCATCGAAACCAAGATCTTCGCCCGTCTGTCGGCGTGGCAGAACTGGATCTTCCAACGACCGAACGCTGTCGGACCCGACGGCGCGTTGCGCAGTTTCGGCACCGGCTCGCGACCCACCTACGACCGCGCGAGGGTATGACAGCCATGACTCATCCGATCAGTACCGTCGACATCGACGCCAAGATCCCGAACAACGTCGACCTGGCCGGCGACCGCCGATTGCAGCGTGCCCTCGAGTCGTGGCAGCCGAAGTTCATCAAGTGGTGGGACGAGCTCGGACCCGTGGCGTTCAAGCACTCCCCGGTGTACTTGCGAACTGCGATCTCGGTCGGCCAGGAAGGTTGGGCCAACTTCGATCACGTGGAAATGCCCGACTACCGATGGGGGGTCTTCCTTGCCGAACCGGAACCCGACCGCTGCATAGCCTTCGGCGACCACGCCGGCGAACCGGTGTGGCAGGAGGTGCCGGGGGAGCATCGTGCAGATCTGAGGCGACTGCTCGTCGTGCAAGGCGACACCGAGCCCGCGTCCGTCGAACAGCAGCGGCAGCTGTGCCTCACGGCGCCAAGTCTCTATGACCTGCGCAACCTGTTCCAGGTCAACGTCGAAGAGGGCCGTCATCTCTGGGCGATGGTGTACCTCCTGCATCGCTACTTCGGCCGCGACGGCCGCGACGAGGCCGACGAGATGCTCGAGCGTCACTCCGGCGATGCCGACAAGCCGAGGATCCTCGGAGCGTTCAACGAGCCCACACCCGACTGGTTGTCGTTCTTCATGTTCACGTACTTCACCGACCGCGATGGCAAGTTCCAACTGGCGTCATTGCGAGAGTCGGCCTTCGACCCGCTGTCACGGACCTGCGACTTCATGCTGAAAGAGGAAGCGCACCACATGTTCGTCGGGGCGACCGGGGTGGGTCGCGTCGTCGAACGGACGGTCGAGCTGATGAAGGCGCACGACACCGACGACATCCGTCCCCACGGTGGAATCGATGTCGCCGCCCTTCAGCGCTACCTCAACTTCCACTACGCGATATCGCTCGACCTGTTCGGCGCCGAGACGTCGACGAATGCCGCCAACTACTTCGCCGCAGGTCTGAAGGGCCGGTTCCAGGAGGAGCGTCGCGACGACGACCATCGCCTGCACGGCGCGACGCGACCTGTGCCGGAAGCAACTGACGACTTGATCACCACTCGCCAAGCAAGCTCGTTGTCGGCGCTGAACGAAACCCTGCGCGAGGACTACGTTGCCGATTGCCAGAAGGGCGTCGACCGTTGGAACCGTGCGCTCGCCGAGGTTGGCGCATCGCTGGCGTTGCCGCACATCGGGTTCAATCGCTCCGTAGGCACATTCGCCCGCCGACGAATCAGCCCCGACGGCAACATCCTCACCGCGGCCAACTGGGATTCTGCGGTCGCCTCGTGGCTTCCCACGGCCGACGATCGCGAATACGTCGAGTCGCTGATGGTCAGCGTGCAGCAACCGGGGAAGATGGCCGGCTGGGTGGCTCCGCCGTCGAAGGGGATTCACGGAAATCCGGTCGATTTCGACTATGTGAAGATCTGACACGGGCGTAGGGGGCATCATGGATCTGTACAACGCGGGCGAGTGGATGATCGACCGGAACGTCGCAGACGGGCAGGGCGACTCGGTGGCGATCCGCTGCGAGGGAAGATCGACGACGTACACCGACGTTCTCGCCGACGTATGGAGGGTTCAGAACCTGCTCAGTGAACTCGAAGTGTCTCCGGGGCGACGGGTCCTTCTGGTTCTCAACGACGACCCGGCCTTCGTCGCCTGGTTCATCGGAGGTATGCGCGCCGGCGTGTTGCCCGTACCGCTGTCGACGATGTCGACGGCAAAGGAACTTGCCGTCATTGCCGCCGATGCGGAACCGGATGCAATCGTCATCTCGTCGGACTACTCGGATCGCGTCGATTCGATCCTGGCGGCCGCACCTTCGGTGCGCCACGTCGTCGTCGTCGGGGCGGTCGACGGTGAGTTCGCGATCGCCCCGCTGGCGTGGTCAGACGTTCCTGCCGCGCCAGAAGTCGGTGTCGCCGCGACGAAGCGCGACGACCCAGCGTTCTGGTTGTACAGCTCGGGCACCACTGGACTGCCGAAAGGGGTGATCCATCGCCACGAGAACCTGCAGGCGACCTTCGACACGTACGCAACTCAGGTACTCCACATCGGACGCGACGACCGGTGCCTGTCGGTCGCCAAGTTGTTCTTCGCCTATGGGCTCGGCAACTCCTTGACCTTTCCGTTCGGTGCCGGCGCGACGACTCTGCTCGAGCCGCGCCGACCAACTCCGCAGATCGTGCTCGAACACGTGCGGCTCGAACAGCCCACGCTCTTCTTCGCCAGTCCAGGCTTCGTCGCGGCACTGCTCGACACCGACGCCCCCGGCGATGCGTTCGCCAGTGTTCGGGCCACGGTGACCGCCGGCGAGGCGTTACCTGGCGACTTGCAGAAGCGGTTCAGCGAACGCTTCGGGCATCCCGTGCTCGACGGGATCGGCCCTACTGAGGCCTTGCACATTTTTCTATCGAACACGCTCGACAGCCAGCGGCCCGGCAGCAGCGGCCGCGCCGTGCCCGGCTACAGCGCACGAATCTGCGACGACAACGGCGTCGATGTCGACGTCCCCGATATGCCCGGCTACCTCCATGTGCGTGGACCTTCGATCGCCTCCGGGTACTGGCGACGCGAAGACGCGACAACAGCGGCGTTCCACGACGGATGGCTGCGCACCGGCGACGTCTACACGCGATCGGCCGACGATCACTGGACGTTCCTCGGCCGCAACAGCGACATGATCAAGGCGGGTGGCATCTGGGTGTCTCCCGCGGAGGTCGAGAGCGCTCTCGTATCGCACTCCGACATCCTCGAAGCAGCGGTCGTCGGGGCGCGCAACTCCGATGGGCTCGAAGAGGTTGTTGCATTCGTGGTTGCCCGCGCCGGATGCGCCATCGACTCCGACGACATCGAGGCCCACTGCCGCAACCTGATGGCGTCGTTCAAACGACCACGCCGGCTCTTCGTGGTCGACAACCTGCCGCGCACCGCCACCGGCAAGGTGCAACGATTCGCACTGCGCGCCACGCTCCAGAACGAGCGGTGACGACCCGAGGCGATTCAGGCGTTGTTCTGCTTTTGCCGGCGACGCCACCACATCGAGAAGATCCGATCGATGGCAATGCCGAGCAACACCGCAACGATGATGGCCCAGCGCGTCTTGGCGTCCTTCTGGAAGAAAAGGAAATGGATCGACGTCGAGTTGCCGTTCTGGAAGAAGAATGCGATGCCCGCGGCGACGACGATGGCGAGGCCGATCAGGGTGACGTTCGGCCCGTTGCGGCCGCTCGCGACCGGATGTTGACCTTCTCGCTCGGTGTCGTTCTCCATATTCACAGTGGTGCTCCTTCTCGATCAGGATCCATTCGACCGAAACGTTCCCAGCGGCAAACTAGTCGAAGGTCGGATCACGCCGGATCGCCAGACAAACCTTTGATGGTCGGGAACCAATCAACGATGGACTACGACTGTTAGGACATGGAGTGCTCACGATGGCGTGATGCTGTCTCAGCGCTGGCCGATGGCGAGCCCGCTGAGATCGACGAGCGCCTCGTCGCCGCGCACCTCGAGCACTGCCCCGAGTGCCGGTCGTACCGCGACACGATCACCTCGTCGCGAAACGCGATGGCTGTCACCGAGTCGACGACGGCAATGCCCGACCTGTCGAAGCCGATCTCGCGGCTCAATGCTGCCGCGGATCGGGCCGCCCATTGGAGCGTTCTGCGAATCCTGCTCGCCGTGGTGGCCGCGCAGGTCCTTGCCTTCGCTATGCCGGCGCTCGTGCTCGGTGAGGAACAGGACACGGCTACACACGCAGCCCGGCACCTCGGAGCCTTCGGCGTCGCGTATGGAGTAGCCCTACTGGTGGTGGTGGTTCGACCCGCTCGTGCTCGTTCGATCCTTCCCGTCGCGTTGGTGCTTGCCGGCGCGCAGGTGATCGCTGCAAGTGTCGACATGGCCAGCGGACGCATTCCGCTGGTCGGCGAGGCCCAACATCTCCCGCAGGTCATCAGCGTCGTGCTGATCTGGCTACTCGCGGTGCCGTCGACGCGGCGGGCGGATACCAAGGCCGATTCAGCGCGTCGTGCTCGTCACCTCGAGATCGTCGACGGGAGCCGTCGCACCGGCTGAGTCTCAGAAATGCCGTTCGAGAGGTGGTCCCGAACGCAGTCGGTCCATGGAGGCACCGACCGCATCCGGGTCGCTGACCGCGCTCCATAGCGTCTCCAGCCACCACGTCGCACCCGCCTCTGCCCAGGCTGCGGGCGAATGCTCGCTCCACGCCCCTTCCACGACGACGTCGTAGCGACGGTCAGGTAGTTGCACGTGTTGCAACTCCTCGAGCGTGCACTGCCGGGCTCCGTCATCGGCAACCACTTGCGGGATCAAGCCATCGCACGAGAGTGCTCGCGTCATGGATTTCTTGGAACCGAGCGCGCCGACGCACCAGATCGGTACGCCGTGCAGTTGCTTGGTGTGACTGATCGACGGAAAGTCGCACGGCTCGATCGTGTAGTGCTTGCCCTGATGGGCGAACGGCTGACCCGCCCACAAGCCGCGGACGATGCTCAGGCCCTCGTCGAGAAGTTCGCCGCGAACCAATTTGTCGGTCTGTTCGCCGAACGCCGCGTACCCGCTGTCGGGAGCTCCCAACCCGACGCTGACGATCACCCGCCCGTTCGACAACCGGTCGACGGTGGCGACCTGGCCGGCGAACTCCCACGGCTTGCGACGGGGCAGGGGAGTGAGCATCGTGCCCAGTCGGATCCGCTTCGTCCGGCAGGCGGCAACGGCCAGCGCGACCCATGCGTCGACACCCCAGATGGGTTCCCAGACGAACAGGCCGTCCCAGCCGTGCAGTTCGGCGACCGCCGCCAGCTCGCCGATCTCGGCGGCGTCAGCCCACGGCACTACGAAGCCGAACTTCATTGCCTCATCATCGCGCTTCCCGGAAACGGTGCCTAACCGATGGCCGACTTCAGCAGCGTCCAATTAGATTCACGATATGGATTTCCAGCTGCCCGAGGCCGACGATCCTCGGCGTGCAGCTGTTCGGCAGTGGCTCGACGCTCACCCGAATCCCAGCGGCTGCGAGCTCGCCGATGCCGGCTACGTAGCGCCGCAGTGGCCATCGCCTTGGGGGCTGGGCGCCGATCCGATCCACCAGCTCGTGATCGATGATGAGCTGTCGAAGGCGAAAGTGCGCCGACCCGTGAACCCGATCGGCATCGGGTGGGCGGGCCCCACCCTGCTCTACGCGGGCACCGACGCGCAGCAGAATCGGTACCTCGAGCCGATTCTTTCCGGCGAGGAGTTCTGGTGCCAGCTGTTCAGCGAACCCGGAAGTGGAAGCGACCTGGCCAGCCTCGCCACCCCTGCCGTTCGTGACGGCGACGAGTTCGTGATCAACGGCCAGAAGATCTGGACCAGCGGCGCGCAACATGCAGCGTTCGGAATCCTCCTGGCTCGCACCGATCCCGATGCGCCGAAGCACAGGGGCATCACGTACTTCATCTGCCGCATGGATGTCCCCGGCATCGAGATCCGGCCGATCACGGAGATGACCGGTGGGCATACGTTCAACGAGGTGTTCTTCACCGACGTGCGGATCCCCGCGGAGAACGTCGTCGGTGAGCTCAACGATGGCTGGCGCCTTGCCAAGGTGACGCTGGGCAACGAGCGGATCTCCCTGTCGACCGGCGGCGTGCTGTGGGGCAACGGTCCGACGGCACTCGAACTCATCTCGTCGATCACCGATCGCGGCCCGGTCATCGATGTGCACATGCGCCAACGGATCGCCGACATCTACATCGAGCACACCGTGCTCGACCTCATCCGCCTCCGCACCCTGTCGGCCAGGTTGAAGGGCCAACAACCCGGTCCGGAGGCCAGCATTCGCAAGATCCTCGCCGACGAGCACGGCCAACACGTGATGACGCTGGCCCGTGACTTCATCGGAGCGGCGGCGATGCTGACCGGTGGCGATGGCTTGCAGGAGTTCGTGCCCGGCACCGACACCAAGGGGTTGGGCCCCGACAAACCGGCGGGTGGTTTGATGCACCCCGGATGGTACGACGGGTTCCTGTTCAGTCAGGCTCTCACCATCGGCGGCGGCACCGGCGAGGTGCAGCGCAACATCGTCGGTGACAAGGTGCTCGGTCTGCCCCGCGAACCCGCCGTCACTGGTTAGGTCAATACCGCTCACCCGCGTCCGGGGCAATCGATACTGTGGAAGCTACCGTTCGTCGAGAGCGGTGAGTTCGAGCGTTCCATGAATGGAGGGAGCACGGTGCGAGTTGTCGCCAGCGAGTTCATGAGTCTGGACGGGGTGGTGCAGGCGCCCGGCGGTCCCGAGGAAGACACCAGCGGCGGGTTTCGTCATGGCGGCTGGTCGCAGCAGTTCTTCGATCCCGAGGTGATGGGAGGGCTCATCGGCGAGCTCGCCGCGCGAAGCGAGGC
>DATAJN010000138.1:0-4546 GCA_036262105.1 Ilumatobacteraceae bacterium | reverse complement strand
GTACGTCAGGCCCCACTGGTCGTAACTGCTGCGGCGATCCGATCGCAGGCAACGCTGGGGGAGTGCGGCGATCTCGGTGGCCAGCTTCACCGCTGCATCGAGAGCATTGCCGTGGGCAACGAGTCGGTTGGCCAAGCCCATGCGCAACGCCTCATCACCCGACACACCCCGGCCGGTCAGGATCATGTCGAGCGCGTGGCTGTGCCCGATGAGACGGGGGAGGCGCAGCGTGCCACCGTCGACCAACGGCACACCCCACCTGCGGCAGAACACGCCGAACACCGCGTCGCTGGCGGACACGCGAAGATCGCACCACAAGGCAAGCTCCAAACCGCCGGCGACCGCGTAACCCTCCACCGCGGCGATCACCGGCTTGTCGAGCAGCATCCGCGTCGGCCCGAGCGGCCCGTCGAGCGACATGTCGCGCTCGACGCGATTGCCGTTCCCCGACCCGATCTGCTTGAGATCGGCGCCCGCGCAAAACGTTCCCTCGAGGCCGTACAGCACGGCAACATGGAGATCGGCGTCATCGTCGAACGCGCGGAACTCTTCGGCCAGGGCGCGGGCGGTAGGACCGTCGATCGCGTTTCGCGCCTCGGGGCGATTGATGCCGATGGTCAAGACGTGGTCGGCAGGCTGGTCAACGACGATGCTCATCGACCCATTGTGGCGCAATCCTTCAGCCTCACACTGGCTGGCCCGCGAGGTGGCAGGCGCGCCTCAGACGAGGTGATCGACGACGACCACGGCTATGTCGTCGTCTGGCGTCGAATCGCCGACCAGGGCATCGAGGATCGAGTCGATCAGTTCGCGAGCACCGAGTCGGGTTGGAAGTGCGGCGAGGTGGGCGATGGCGAGATCGACCCCTTCGAAGAACGGGCGACCGCGCCGCTCGATCATCCCGTCGGTGTACACCACGAGTTGTGAACCGGGCGGAAAGGCGATGGTCTTGGCAATGCTGCGCGTCGCGGCGATGCCCAGCATCGGCGCGTTGGCTGTATCGAGCACTTGAACCGAACCTTCGGGCGTCACGACCAACGGCGGGGGATGGCCGGCCGTTGCAAACGTGAGCGTCTCCGCCGCCACGTCGATCACCGCGAGTGCAGCTGTGGCCAGCAACTGCCCAGACCTCTTGAGCAGCACCTCCGAAACCTGGGTGAACACGTCGGCGATCTCGACGCCCGAGTGCAGCAGCGCAGAGACCATTCCACGAATCAGGGCCATGTCGGCTGCCGCGGAAATCCCGTGTCCGTTGACGTCTCCGACGACAACGGCGATCCGGTCGTCTCCCAAGAGAATGCCCTCGTACCAATCGCCACCGACAAATGCCGGCCGCCCCGCCGGCAGGTAGCGGGCGGCCAGATCGATCCGAGTGTGTTGGGGAAGGTCTTCGAGCATGCGGTTGTGCAAGTCGACGACCAGTTGATGCTCGGCGTCGTAGCGCTCTGCTCGCTCGACGATCTCGGTACACAGCTTGGCGACCGCGCGCAGCGCGTTCTCCAACCTCAAGTCGAACTTCGGTGGATCCGTCCAAGCGAACCCGATCGCGCCGACGGCCGAGCCGTCTTCGCGGTACAGCGGCAACGAAACCGCCGCGTGAATGCCGGTAGCGAGCGTCCCTTCCAGTAGCTCGGGAAACCTCTCCTGATACGACGTCCGGCTGCTCAGAACGATGGCATCGCCGGTGCGAGCAGCGGCAGCGATCGGGTAGGGCGCCTCGATCGGAATCTCGGTGAGACCCCGATCACTGTAGGAGCCGTGAAAGAGCCGCAGCGAGACGCCGGCCTGATCGAGCAGCGCCACATTGGAGAAGTCGGCGCCGACACACGCGGCAGCACGGAGGGCAACGAACTGGGCAATCTCAGCTGCTGTGGCGGAATGCGGGGGAGCAACAGGAAGAGGAGCGGGTACCTCTATGCCTGCAACAACGGCAACATTCAGGTCGACCATGGATCAAGGCTCGTCTCGAAGCAAGTTGTGTTTCGCGAGAGACTGTATCCCCTCGCCCTCCAAGGGCGGTCAGATCTTGGTGTTGGTAGAAAAGTCGAAGCCGGCCCTGATTGGCGGGAGCGCCGCGCCCGTGGGATCCTGACCGGTGTAGGTGAAGATGATCCTGGCGTAGTTCAGCGTGTAGTTCTCCGTGAGCCGGTCTTCGCCGCCGGAAGCCCCCACCGAGTCGCTGTTGACGAGCACGTTCTCCAGCCTGATCTTGAGGAACTCGAAGGGGTTGGCCCCGCTCTTGCGAAGCGTGAGCGTCGCGTTGGCAAAGATCTTGCCCGTGACGACGGCCGAGAACAGAGGAAGCGACGCCTTCGAGAAGTACACCGAGACGGCGAGGTCGTTTGCGCTCGCCTTGCCGGCGCCGGCGCCACCGCCCGTTCCAGCGCGGACATCACCACTGTTGGAGAAGCCCAACGAGTAGGCGAGAACGTCGATCTCACCGGCGTGTGCCGCGTCGATCGACTCTCCGTCGATGTTTCCGATCTTGAGGAACATGTCGATTGACATTTCAGGCCTCCGGAGTCTTGATGTCGAGTGTGAACAATGCAGTGCCGCCGGACGGTGCCGGCTGCTGGTGGAGGAGGTAGGTGCCGGTCACGCCGGAGTAGAACCCGGTTCCGCCGACGACGGCGAAGGAGGCATCGTCGAACGTCGCCGGTCCGACGGCTGTGATCGTGCCGTCGGAGAGCTCGAGCTGGTGCAGGTTCATGCCCTTCCCGCTGGTAGGCATCGCCGAGGCCTCGAATCGACCGATGTCGGTGCCATCGCTGTCGACGAGCCTGCCGTGCGGCAGCGCCGCGGCGCCCGGCGGCGGCAGAGTGCCGGGTGGTACTCCGGGCCGCACGATTCGCCAGTCGGCTCCGTAGATCACCTTGGGAAGCGCCGGCGGCTGGGTTTCCGTGATTGCGCGAACGTCGCTGCCCGAAAAACCCGTGAGCCCGGCGGCGCCGGCCACCAAGCCCAACCCGGCAAGTAGTGCTCGTCTGCTGGTGCCGCCATCGGGCTCGACAGACGGAAGTGCCGCCGGTTCCGGGTCGCGCGCGGATTCGGTCCGCTCAAAAGTTTGCATTGACCCCCACTTTCGTAGCTGCGGAAACGAAAGCACATTCTTGGCAATTGTCAAGGTGGGTTGCACGACCCATTCGACGTGCCCTCGGGGAGCGGGGTGCTGAGCCTCGCCATCAGCGACCCGAGGTCAGCTGACCACCTCGGAGATCTGCATCACCGGGGCGATGTTGGTGTAGTTGCTGACGTCTTCCATCACATCCGCCATCTTCGGGTCGGCCAACGCTGCCTGTAGCGCATCCATCGACTCGAAGTAGAAGTGGACGCCGGCCGCGCTCGGGCCGTCGATGCCCTTGTCGATCTCGGTCTTGGTAGGGCGGAAGGTGCTGTTGCACAAAGGAACGTGCGACGCCGCGTAGTACTTGTGGTCGAAGGTAGTGCCCTCGCCCTTCGGGTAGGTCACGCTGAGCTTGATCATGCAACGAACTGTAGGTCGCGAGTCGCGTTCGATCGAGACGGGTCACCAATTCTCCGCCTGGAGCGGAGGATTCGTGACTTGCGGGGCCGCGCAACGATCAAGATCGGCAGATCTGGGTGCCTACTTGTTGCCCAGGTGACGGAGAAGCGGCACAACCGTGACCTTCGACGGCGGCGGGACGCCGAGCTCCTGGAAGAAGGGACCGACCTCCTCCATGAACCGGCCATGCGCCTCCTCCGACTCCCACACCTCGCATGTTCGGACGCTCTTTCCGGGGTCATTACCGACCACGTGATATTCGCAACCATCGGGGAGTCGCTCACGAGTGCCGAGCTTGTCGGTTATGGCCCAGTACTGCGTCTCGTTCGGGACGACGTCGTCCCACTCCAGGATTACTACGATCGACACGGTGTCCCCTTCCCCGCTCACTCGGCATCGTTACCAGTGGCAATGGGGAACCCTCTCAGGTTTCCTGCCATCGCGCAAGCGGCCATGGGACCCCGTGGCAGGCACGATCTGCGGACATCCGAACATCCGCGTCGGCGCGTCATGCCCAGTGAGACGGCGCGTCGACGCAAGTGGCTCAGCGGGCGCAGAACAACGAGCGCGAGATCGGCAGATCTGGCGCGAGACTGGTACTGCGTCAGCACGGCTTTGTTTAGGCTGCAACTGATGTCACGGCGCGTTCGCCCCGCACTGATCATCGGTGCCGGCATCACTTCGATCGCCCCAGCAGTCTGGTGGATCGGTGGGTTGATCCCGAGCGACGTGGCAGCCGAGAACGCCGACTATCTCGTCCATCCCCTGCGACTTCCGCCCTTTGTCGAACCCGCGATTGGACTTCTGGCCGTCCTTCTGGCCGGGTTCGCCGCGCGTGAGCTCCACCGACGTGTTCGGGGCGGAGAGCTCCGCTTCGAGTGGTGGCAAGTCGCTGCTGCACTCGCAGCGATCTCAGCGTTCGGTGGGCTGACCTACCGCATCGTGACGGCACCGGTCATCGGAGCCAACATTGGCGGCGGCATCCTTATCATCTTCGCCTTGCCGTTCTCGGTAGGAATGCTC
>DATAJN010000137.1:0-3190 GCA_036262105.1 Ilumatobacteraceae bacterium | reverse complement strand
ACTGCGCACCCCGCTGACCGCGCTTCGGCTGCGGCTGGAGAACCTTCAGGCCCGCGCCAGCAGCGCCGACGCCGACGAGCTCGAGGCCGCCATCGACGAGACCGTGCGCCTCGGCGCGCTCGTCAACGATCTCCTCCAGCTCGCCCGCGCCGATCAGTCACACGTCGTCGAGGACACCGATCTGGCCGCGGTCACCGCTGGCCGCGTCGACATGTGGGTGGCTGTCGCCGACGCCAAGGATGTCCGGCTGGAGCTCTCCGGCGCCGACCAGCCGGTACTCGTGGCCGCCGTTCCCGGCGCGCTCGAACAGATCCTCGACAACGTCCTCGACAATGCCATCAACGCCACCCCATCCGGTTCGCTCGTGACGATCTCCGTCGAGCGAGGCACCGCCCAGCACGTTCTCAGGATCAGCGATCAAGGCCCAGGACTGTCCGACGAGGACAAGGCACACGCCGTAGGGCGATTCTGGCGTGGCACGACGGGCGGATCCGGCACCGGTCTCGGCCTCGCCATCGCCAGCGCGCTCGCAACCGCCTCTGGAGGCGACCTCACACTGGGCGATGCCTCCGGACACGGCCTCGCCGTGACGTTGTCGTTGCGCCCAGCCGACTCGTCATGACGCGTCGGCAGTTATGGACGGCGCGCCTCGCAGCCAGCCGGGTCACATACCGCCACCGGCAGACGCGGGACGATCAGGACGCGACGCGGTAGCGGACGTAAACGACACCATTGCTGAACCGGCGCTCGTCGAGGAGCTCGAGGTCAGCGCGCGTGTCGCGAGGAAGCGACGACTTGCCCGCGCCGACGAATACCGGACAGATGAACAACTGGCACTCATCGACGAGCCCGGCCCTGAAAGCGTGCGCGGCGAGGTTCGGGCCGCCCACGGTGAGATCTGTGGCCGCGGAAGCCTTCAAGCCACGGATGGCGTCGGGGTCGAAGTTGCGCTCGAGCTGCGTCCTGACGGTGGAGACCTCCTGCAGGGTCGTGGAATAGACGACCTTGTTCGCAGCCTGCCAGACATGGGCGAAGTCGCCCATGAGTTCCGACTGCGCGGCCACGGCCGGGTCCGTCTCCCAGACGGCCATCGTTTCGTACATACGGCGGCCGTAGAGATAGGTGCCGGAGGAGCGCACGAGGTCAGTGATGAACGCGAAGACTTCGTCGTTGGGCGCGGTCCAGTCGAAATTGCCGTGCGAGTCTTCGATGAAGCCGTCCAGGGAGAGGTTCGCGATGTAGATCAGCTTGGACATGCCGCTGTACCTGCTCTGCGAAAATCACCTTGGGCTCGATGATCTCGTCGTCGCGCACGCATGCTCACCCGCTCATAATGCCCGAAGTGGACGTAGGTGTTCAGCGCTTTCAAGGCAGTTCGGCGAAACCACCCTTCAGCGGATCGCTCGGTACACGCCGATTTCGGACCTGCCTCGCAACGTCGGATTCTGCGTCTCCCGGGTACGGCTACGGTCCGGACATGACCGACGACGAAGTTGCGGCGATGTTCGCGCCAGACCGGATGCCGAACTGTTCGCGTCTCTACGGATGGCATCTCCTGGGGCACGACGAAGCAAGGGGTTGGATCAGGGTCGGGTTCGAGGGAACATCTGAGTTCTTGAACCCGGCGGGACGAATTCAGGGCGGCATTCTCGGGGCGATGCTCGATGACACCATGGGTCCGGCAGTGTTGGTCAAGTCGGCTGGAGCGTTGTACCCGTCATCGATCGATATGCACCTGAGTTTCCTCGGTGCTGCGAGACCCGGTCCTCTGGTGTGTGAGGGTGAGGTGCTTCGTCTGGGCAAGACGGTTGGATTCGTCGAGGGTCGACTCATGGATGCGGATGGTCGGATTCTCGTTCGGGCTACTTCCAGTGTGTTGCTCGTCCCAGCCGAGAAGGCTTCCTGACGCTCTGAGAGCCTGCGTGGTCATGCGGCGATTGTCCAACGCGCATCAGAGATGCGCTGTGGTCTCCCTTCGAAGTCGCGGTTCCGGTTGGCGAAGTACGTTTCTCAGAAGTGGCGAATCATTTGTGGAATGAGATCACAGTGATGCCTCCGAGGGGTTCGGACTACGGTTTCGTCATGTCGACCAAGCGCACGGAGATGCAGCAGCCGGTTGGAGATCAGTCGTTCGAAGTGGCTGGCGGAGCTGCGGAGGTCGTCGGCCTCGGCTTGGATGGTCTGGCACACGTAGGCCCGCTGGCCGTGCTCGTTGGGGCTCTCGCTCTTGTGATGGCTCCCGTGCTCTGGCTACGGCGACGGTGCTCCCGTTCGTGACCTTGTAGACAGTCGAACCGTCACGGCTGCTCTGACGCGCACGGACCGGTGCCACCCAGCGCAGGTGTGCCTGCTCGGCGCTCCTCCCGACACTGCTTTATCGAGCTAGCTCGATAAAGCAAGCGGCGTCGCGCGCTCGGCGTTCTGTGCGCACGATCGTGCTTGCGCTCCGCGCTGCAGGGCAATCTGCTCGGTTCGCGATGGCAAGCGCGCGCTGCGTATCGGCCGGATAGCCCGAGCAGCCAGTGCGCGGGTTCTAGTGGCGCATGCGTGCCTGTCGCGCATCCATCGCGGCACCGATTGCGGCACCGAGGCCCGCGCCAAAGCAAAGACCGAGCGCGATCCCCACTCCACCGCCGATCAGAACGCCGATCGTTGCCCCGACACCGGCGCCGATGCCGACACCGATGCCCGTGTACTGGATTTCCTGTCCACGGCGAGCCTTGTTTTCACCATCGCGATCTCCTGCCGTCGTCTATCGCCAGTTTTCTCCGGCTCGGCGCCTCTGGTTAGAGACCAAGGTCCCCGCGCCCGTGCACCTCCCGCGCCTACCGCGGATGAGTCACGGTGCCGCGTGGACACTGCGGGCGTCCTTGACTATATGTAGTCACTCTGTTAAATAACCAATCTGTGAAGTATCTGCAGGAGCGACGGCAACGATGAGCGTGACGGCCCCGGATCGGTTCGACGTCGTCTTCGCCGCCTTGTCGGACCCGACGCGGCGCTCGATCGTGCGTCGGTTGGCCGACGGTGAGGCAACCGTGCTCGAGTTGGCCGAGCCGTTCCCGATCAGTCTCCCGGCCATCTCCCGTCATCTGCAGGTCCTCGAGCGGGCGGGTCTGATCAGTCGCGGCCGAGATGGACAACGGCGGCCATGCCGGCTGCGGCCGGAGCCTCTGGTCGAGATCGCCGC
>DATAJN010000136.1:0-2230 GCA_036262105.1 Ilumatobacteraceae bacterium | reverse complement strand
CCTCGATAGAACAAATCGTCCTTCGGGGGAGCGGTCATCTTGATCAGGTTGTCCATCACGACTGCTTCGAACTTCTCGAAGTCGATCGCTGCGTAGAAGCTCGGGTGGATGCCCGGGATGTGGTAGCCCTCGATGAAGTTGTCGATGTAGATCTTCCAGTTGGCGTCGAACACCAACCGCTCGGTGCGGTACAGCTGAAAAGTGTCGATCGGCTCGTCGGCGAGCACACCAACTGTGTCGCCGAGATTGGCGAGCAGTGGTTCGACCGGTTCGATGGCGACGAACAACAGCCCGCGCCACTCGTCGACGCTGATCTGTTTCAGCGGCCAGTCTGCCATGTCGAAGTCGGGGTCGTCTCCGAACCAAGGCGTACGTCGGAGTGAGCCGTCGAGCCCATACATCCAGTGGTGGTAGGGGCAACGGATCGCGCTGCAATGCCCGGTGCCTTCCTCCAACAACCGCGCCCCGCGGTGAACGCAAACGTTGCGGAACGCCCGCAACTCGCCATCGTCGGCACGAATGGCCACCACCTTCGCACCGGCGATCTCGGTGGCGACGTAGTCGCCCGATCCGGCGACCTGTGACGCCGGACCGAGCAGCTGCCACGTCCGCCAAAAGATGTGTTCCCGCTCCCTCTCGTATGCAGAACGGTCGTAGTAGAACCGCGGATCGAGGTTGCGAATCACACCGCGACCGTACCGGATTCTCCCGAGGGCACCCGCTGGCTGCAGCGTGACCATCTCGGCCGCATGAGAGTTGCGTCGGCTGGCTCGGCGATAATCGCGAGATCACGGCGACGAGGAGATGGCAGTGAACGAAGACACGCACGGCGTCGCTGTTGTCACCGGTGCAAGCCGGGGGATCGGCGCCGCGATTGCTGAACGACTTGCCGCGGATGGATTGGCCGTAGCGTGCGCGGCCACGTCGGCCGCAAACGTCGCCGAAGTCGTGAAACGGATCAAGTCCGACTGCGGCGTCGACGCGCTGGGCGTGGAGATTCGAGTGGAAGACCCTGCTTCGGTCGAGGCCGGTCTGGCTCTTGTCGAGGACGAGTTGGGGCCGATCTCGGTGATGGTCAACAACGCCGGAGTCTCCGGTGTCCTTCCGTTCCTGGAGATGCCACTCGAGCAGTTCGACCGCGTGATCGACATCAACCTTCGAGGCGTCTTCATCTGTGCGCAGTCGGCAGCTCGGCGCATGGTGGCGTCGGGCACCAGAGGTTCGATCGTGAACATCGGATCGATCGCCGGCGTGAACGGCTTTCCCCAGCGGATGGGATACGCGGCATCGAAGGCGGCCGTTCACCACATGACCAAGGTGATGGCGATCGACCTCGCCACGCATGGGATCCGGGTGAACTGCGTGGCCCCCGGCTACATCCGCACTGACATGGTGGAAGACCTCATCGGATCAGGAGCCCTTGATGTGAACCAGCTCGAACGTCGTATCCCACTCAGCCATCTCGGCACCGTCGACGATGTCGCCGCCGCAGTCGCCTGGGTGTCGTCCACCGAGGCGAGCTACGTAACAGGTGCGACGTTCATGATCGATGGAGGCTGGGCCGCCTACGGCCACGTCTGAGTGATCAGGTGGTGCAAGACACGTTGACGTAGAAGGGCTCCGACGGGTTCAAGATGAACATCGGTCGGAGAATGATCTCTTGCGGAGTGGTCCGGACGTCGAGGCCATCCGCGTTCGAGTTGCCCGTGAAGCTCACCTGGCACGACGTGTGATCGAGAACGTCGACAAGCCGAATGTGGCATTCGAAGTCGAAGCAGAACCCGGTTGGATCGACGTTCGGGCTGTAGGCCTGGAAGAGGTCGGAGATCTGGCAGCAGCCGAAGAATGGGCTTGCGGTCCTGGAGAGCGTGGCAACAATGGGTTCGCTCCGGCACACCCACGCAGAGCCGTCCCAACGGACCGTCTGGTTCGGGGTGCAGTTGAGCGCAGCGAGCGTGTCGGTGTTGATGACCGGGTCGGTGCAGTCCCAAGCGATGCTCGTGGCGTTCCAGGTGATGGTCTGCCCGGCGGTGCAGTCGAGCGTGGCGAGGATCGCGTCTCCGGTGTCTCCCTTGTCGCCTTTGTCGCCCTTCTCACCCTTCTCACCTTTGTCGCCCTTCTCACCCTGCGCGCCCTGGGCGCCCTGTGCCACCGCGGTGGGCTCGTAGTAGCCGGAGATGTCGATGATCACGTCGACCGAGCCCGCATTGTTGAAGACCTTGATGGTTCC
>DATAJN010000135.1:0-1792 GCA_036262105.1 Ilumatobacteraceae bacterium | reverse complement strand
GGACATTCCGGTCCGAGCGCCGAGGAGAAGGCGGAGTTGGACCACGCGCACTCCAGCTGATCTTCCGCGGCGGGGGCATTCGTGAAAGTCACGTTGTTGTTCTTCGATGGATGCCCGAACCGGCAGGTCACCGACGCACGTCTAGCGACGCTGGCCTACGCCCACGTGTTCACCTCCAACGACGAACGCGCCAACACCCTCAACGACTGGCTCCACGACTACAACTGGAACCCAACACACTCCAGCATCGGCAACCACCCACCAATCAGCAGACTCCGATAAACAACCTGACTGGGAACGACAGCTAGATCATCGGATGTGAGTCGCCCCGGGTTTGATGCAGTGCTCATTCCGTGGCTTGAGGCTGCGGGGATAGGAGACTGCTGTCATGGCACGTCCATCGAAGTACACGCCAGAGTTCCGTCGTCGAGCTGTTGAGGAAGTCTTGGATCGGCAGCGGACGGTGACTGAGGTCGCTAACTCGTTGTCGATGACAACGCCCGAGACGTTGCGCCGCTGGGTGATCCAGGCCCGCATCGATCGGGGCCTGGTGGTTGGTCCGACGACTGAGGAGTTGGCGGAGATCAAGGCGTTGCGCAAGGAGGTGGCTGACCAGCAACGGACAATCGAGATCCTGAAGGCAGCCACCACTTTTTTCGCACGGGAGAACGACCCGAGCCGGCGGTGACGATTGCGTTCATCGATCAGCATCGCCAGCGTTTCGCGGTGGCAGCGATGTGTCGGGTGTTGGAGTTCTCGGAGCGCACGTTCTATGCCGCCAAGGCCCGGCCGGTGTCGGCTCGTTCGATCACCGACGAGACACGCAAAACGGTGATCTCGGTGGAGTGGAAAGCGAACTACTCGTGCTATGGGGCGCGCCGGTTACACAAGCATCTGCGACGCCAGGGCCACACGATCGCGCGTTGCACCGTCGCCCGGTTGATGCGCGACCTCGGCATCCGCGGTGTGCAACGCGGCCGCAAGCAGTTCACCACCCACGCCGACAAGACCGCTGATCGGCCACCGGACCTGGTCAAACGAGACTTCACCGCCTCCGTTCCCAACGAACTGTGGCTCGCTGACATCACCTATTGCTCGACCTGGGACGGCTGGCTCTATGTGGCGTTCATCGTCGACGTCTACGCCCGAGTCATCGTTGGCTGGCAGATCGCCGGGCACATGCGCACCGACTTGGTCCTCGACGCGTTGGAGATGGCCGCCTGGCGACGAGATCCCGACCTCGGGTGCATACACCATTCCGATGCCGGCAGCCAGTACACCTCGATCCGCTACACCGACCGTCTCGCCACCGCCGGCCTAGCAGCTTCGATCGGCACCGTCGGCGACAGCTACGACAACGCCATGGCCGAAGCATTGAACGGCACCTTCAAAGCCGAGCTCGTCACCCTGCACGGGCCATGGCGGACCCGTCGCCAGCTCGAGATCGCCATCGTTGAGTGGATCGACTGGTACAACCACCGCCGCCTCCACTCAGAAATCGGCGACATCCCACCCGTCGAACACGAACAGAATTGGTACCGTCAACAAGACCTCGCCCTCGCGGCAGGAAACCCATAACCCGCACTGCACCAAACCCGGGACGCTTCAAAATATGCCCGAGCGAGCGCTGTCGGAGGGTGGGTTGTGCGGGCGTGGTGGTCTGTATGGTGAGTGCATTCATGTTCGAGGGCCGATCTTTCCCTTCATCCACCGATGATTGACCGAGATCCGGCTCGGCCGAAGATCCGACGGTCCTCGCCGATGATTCTGTTGGTCGAGCACGAGCCGGACA
>DATAJN010000134.1:0-5296 GCA_036262105.1 Ilumatobacteraceae bacterium | reverse complement strand
AGGATCGCTGATATCTGTTGGAGGAGGGCCGCATCGTGGAGATTGCGCGCGGAAAGATTGACAGCAACTGTTAGGGGGCTGCCGTCGTGTCTCCATCTCGCGGCTTGCGCTACTGCGACCGCGAGTACATGGGTGGTCAGGGGGCGGATGAGCCCGGTGTGTTCCGCGAGTGCGACGAACTCCGATGGTGGCACGATGCCGAGCCGAGGGTGGACCCAGCGAACGAGCGCTTCGACCTCGCGTATCTCATTTGTGGCAAGGTCAAGTTTGGGTTGGTAGTAGAGCTGGATGCCACCGTCGGCGATGGCGGCACGCAGTTCGCTCATCAGTTCCAGTCGTCGGGTGCTGTTCTGATCGAGCCGCGCGTCGTAGCGCTCGACCACCGTACGATTGGTTTTGGCGAGATACATTGCAATGTCAGCGCGCTTCATCAGCACGTCGTCTGCAGCGCCGTCACTCGGGTAGATCGCCAGACCAATGCTTGCCGCAACGTCAACATTGAACCCTTCGAGACGAAATGGAGCGTCTAGCGCTTCGGCGATGCGATGGGCGATGGTGAATGCTTGGGGTTCGTCGCAGAGGTCCGGAAGCAGCACAGCGAACTCATCGCCTCCCAGTCGGGCGACGGTGCCGTTTTCCGGAAGGATTTCATTGATGCGCGGGCCGACCATGCGCAGCAAGTCGTCGCCCGCTTGATGACCAAGGGTGTCGTTGACCTCTTTGAATCGGTCGAGGTCGATCAAAAGAACGGCACCCTTGGATGATCCCCGTATCGCCTGCTCGACACGCTTGGTGAGCATTGCCGAAAATTGAAACCTGTTCGGGAGATCGGTGAGCGAGTCGTGTAGCGCGAGGTGCTCTTTCTCGGCGGACAACGATGCGCTCCGGTAGACGGCGAGAATGGGGAGTAGTAGTAGTGGCAGCGCGACGACGCTCTGAGAGGTCACCATCACAACGATTGGAGTCAATGCCAGCAGAACAACATCCGAACTCCACTCGTTCTGAATCGTGGCCTTCAGCGTGCGCACTACGGGTTGATCGTCGTTCAAAGCCATCGCCGTACCGACGAGGACATTGTTTGCGATGAAGTAGGTGAGGCCGGCGCCAGCGACGGCGCCATACCATCGTGGGGTCAATGCCACATCGGTGAACCTCGCCGCCGGGGATTTCAGTGCGTCAAATACGAGAGCGGCGACGGCCCACGACACCCAGTACTGGGCGACGTTGAAGACGATCTTGATCGACGATTTACGGAGCTTGAGATCGGCGATGATCGACGCAAAGGCCTGGGCCAGCATGGCCGCGATCGGGCCGAACAAGAGAAACATTGCGAAAGCAAAGGTTGTCGAGGCGACGATGTCGTCGACGCCGTCGGCGCGCAAGATGGTGATCGGCTTCATCTCGCAAATGCACAGAACGAGGCACACCATGCCCAGTTCGCTCCAACGGCCAACACCGTGACCTAGGCCGAACTTTCCCCAGCAGACAATGGCCATCGCGACTGCCTGTACCGCTAGGGCGACTACATACTTCGCTAACCATGGACGCGACTCACGCCGTCGTGTCAACCACACGTACTCTCCTCCCGCCGGAGCGAAGTCCGGCGGGGCCTTCTTAAGCCCGCCGGAGTTCGCTAGTTCATGCCCATTTCTTGCTTGCTGCGACGACAACCACCATCGCTACAACTGACATAGCGGGTACGAAGCGTCTCGTGATGGACTTCCACTTGACCATGAAATCACCTCCGCCCGTACGTTCGGTCGAAAGATTCCGACCTCAAACTCTCGGCAACCACTCAGGCTTCCTTCAATAAAATTGAAGGAAGCTTGACGGTGACGACGCCGGCGTCGCTCGGAAGAGCACCCTGACGCCAGGCGACGGATCCGAGCTCCCACGCGCGCTGAGCCGACGTTTGGTGGCAGCTTGTGAAAGGCAGCCGATCCCGAGCGCCTTCCGATCAAGCGTCCCGCTATCGCGTTGTGCTCCGGACCGATCACGCACCTATGCGCTGGATGGATGCAGAGCGACGAAGGGATGGCTGCGGACGAAGTCGCGGAGTGCGGCGTCGCTGCCAAGGTCACCCCATCCGAGGATGGCCCTGGCGAGCCGAACCCGTCCGGGGTGGCGTCGCCTGAACGCGACAAGGACCGCGACGGCTTCGTCTTCGCTGAGGAAACGGTGTTCAGGTACGAAGCGGTCACGAGCGATGCGGACTTCTCTGGCAGGACCAGCGCGCAGATTGGACAGCCAATCGACGTCGGGTCCCCAACCCGAGAAGATCACGACCTCGCCGCTGTCGCGGTCCTCGGCCAGGATCATCGCCACCATCTCGTGCGGTTGACCGGTCTTGCGACCGACATGGACGAGCACGAGAAACGTGCGAGCCAGCAGCCAACCCCAGCCGCGGTGATACAACCACAGCGGCGTCCGGAACACCGCCAGCATGAGACGTCCCGGCTTGCCACGAATTCCGAGCAGCGGCCTCTGCCTGTAGTGGTGTCCCGACGGTGGGGCGACACGCGTTGCCATCTCGATCACCGCGCGCTGGGCGGGAACAGGCGACGACGCTGGCCGTAGATCATCGCTCCGGCGGCAACGATCCACAGCGCGGCCAACGCTAGTCCCGCGGTGCCGCTTCCGCGTTCGGCGTAGCCGTTGAGGTCGGGCGGCAAGTAGATGGCACTGCTGTACGTGTGCACGTTGGCGCCGACGTGGTAGGCAGCGTGGGCGACGATCGCGCCAATAGGGTTGCCGGTGAGTGCCGTGGGGACGGTCGCGATTACCGCGCCGATCTCTGGCTGGACGAGATCGCTCCCGCGGAACTGCGGATAGCCGAGGTGATACGCCGCCGTGATCCCCATCGTCAACACCAGCGTCAACCCAGCGAACCGGAGCCGACGCCTGCGGTCGATGTCACGGAGCAGCAGGTACGCCACCGTCGCCGGGAAGACGAACAACGACAGCGCGTCGACGGTCCCGTAGAGCACGCCGCGCCAGGCCAGCTCGAACCAGTAGAAGCTGCCTGACGGATGCGCCATCGATGCTTCGCTCATGACGTTGCGGACGATGGCGAAACCGACAACCGCGCCCGCCGCCACGCTCCACCACAGCCTGGTGCGAAACAATCCCCGCCAGTCGAGGTGCGTGTGCGCCGCGAACGACGCCAGGAAGGTGCCGACGAATGTGAAGTAGATGAGTAGATACAGGTCGTGGTGCAACTCCAAGAGGCCCGCGCCAATCAGCGGCACGACGAAGGCGATCAGCGCCCACGCGATGTACCACTCCGCCAAATGATGGCGCTCGGTACGAGACAGCGTCGCGTGAAGAGGCGGCAGGACGGGAGGTGAGGTCGCCACAGAAGCCATGTGAACCACTTCTCTCTGGACTCGTGCCCCAATGATGGACCGAAAGCGCTCGCTCCGGAAGGGCCAAAAGCCCCGAACGCCATCCGCTAGATGTACGCGAGACATCCCAGCCGACTGCACCGCCCGAGACGCCCGCGACAAGACGGTCGCCATCGCGCAGCGGCCGAGACAGGCGGTCCGCTCTTTCCCATCGGCGCGCGGGAACATCGTGAAGCAGCCGTACCGTTCACCTTCGAACAGACGAAGGAGATGTGCCATGCACAACGGAGACTGGGACTATGGCATGGGCGGGGGAAACTTCTGGTGGATGGCAATCATGATGGTCGCCTTCTTTGGTGCGCTTATCTGGATCGCCGTCGCGCTGATCCAGCGTGGCAACCACTCACCACATCTACAAGTACCCGCAGCTTCGCCGCCACCAACGCCGAAGCAGACCCCTCAGGAGATTCTCGCTGAACGGCTGGCCCGAGGCGAGATCGAACCCGACGAGTATCGCGTTCGCCTCGAGGCGCTTCATATGACCCCTCGTGATTAGCAGGCTGATCACCGTTCGGGCGACGGTCGGTCCGGTACTGGGCACCTTCGTGTACGTCTGGGCGGTTGGCCGTTCCTGAAAGCCGCCGTGTCAGAGGTCCGCGATTGCGCTGGGTACAACATCGTCGCAATCCCGCTCGCCGCCGGGGCGCTGTCGTGGGCCGGCGTCATTCTCGCCCCAGCGATTGGCAAAGTCCTGATGAGCTTGTCGACGATCGTCGTGGCTCTCAACGCACAACTCCTGCGCCGGGTCGAACTCAACCCGCAAGGGGATTAGGCCGTCTCGACCGCTTGGGCGACAACGTCAGTGGATGTGGCGATGATGGATGTCGGGGAGATGCTCGTGCTCGTGACTGACGGCGAGGTGGCGGTGCCGCATTCCGGAGAGCACCTCGATCGCCTCAGGTCGATGGTGAGGATCACTCGGATCGATCTGGTGAGCGTGCTCCATGGCTACATGTCGGTGGACGTGCCCGTGGTGGCTGGTTGCGACCACGAGCACGCCGAACAGCGACACGGCAAACGCGACCATCGTCGTCGAAGTGAGTCGGTCGCCGTTGACGGGCCATGCGAGTAGCGCTCCGATGAAAGGTGCGAGGGCGAAGATGACTTGACCGCGTGCTGCACCGACCAGTCGGGCCCCGGTGATCCACATCGTGATCGACAGGCCGTAGCCCACTGCCCCAATTGCGAGCGCAGCGAACACGAACCGTGCAACGGGTGCTCCATCGAGGACGAGGCCCAAGACGAGGTTGACCGATCCAGCGACCACGCCCTTGGCGAGGGTGATCTGCGAAGGGGTGTAGCTGTCAAGGCTGGCGGTGATGGCGTTGTCGATCCCCCAACAAGCGCATGTTGCCGCGACAAGCACTGCGCCGACCGCAACTCCTGCGTCCGAGGCGCCAGCAAGGATGGCGCCGCCGAGCACAACGATCACGACGCCCGTTCCCGCGCGGCGCCCGATGTGTTCCTGCAGGAACACCCGGGCAATGACGGCGGTCGCGACGAGTTCGAGGTTCAAGAACAACGACACCGTTCCTGCGGGCGTTCGGTCGAGCGCGAGGACGAGGAGGACTGGCGCAAGACCGCCACCAAATGCGACCGCGACCATGAGGCGTGATCGTTGACGACTCGAAGCGGTCGATCGTTGCTCGCGGAGCGCGAACGGGGCGACGGCGGCCGCAGCACCGAGGTAGAGCAGACCGGCAAGAGTGACTGCGCCGACGTGCTCGACGACCAGCTTGGTTGCCGGGGTCGCCGCCCCGAACAGCACGGCGGAAAGTGCGCACCACGCCCATCCGTTCCGCTGCGTCGCGTGTCGGCCGGTTTCCTCCACGCGGTAAAATCTAGGCCGCACTCCTGCCCGACGAGACGAAGAAGTACACCGAGGCGCGATC
>DATAJN010000133.1:0-12758 GCA_036262105.1 Ilumatobacteraceae bacterium | reverse complement strand
CCGTGTCGGTGTCGGTCTCGCCGAGAAAGGGAACTCGTCCCGCGAGGCACTCGTAGAGCACGAGGCCGAGCGAGTAGAGATCTGCTCGACCGTCGAGCTTCTTCCCACGCACCTGTTCGGGTGACAGGTACTTGGCAGTACCCATCATGACGTTTGCACTGGTGAGGTCGTCGCCGGTGGCCCCTAGGCCCTTGGCGATTCCGAAGTCGGTCAGCAGCACGCGGCCGTCGGGCGTGATCAGGATGTTGCCGGGCTTGACATCGCGGTGCACGAGGCCGGCGCGGTGCGCGGCGTCGAGCGCCGCTGCCATGCAGGAGCCGATGTGGATCGTGAGGTCGGGGCTCAACCGCCGTTGCTCGTCGAGCAGCTGGCGCAGGCTCTTGCCGTTGACGAGTTGCATGACGACGGCAAGACGGACGCTGCCGCCGGCCGTGTCTTCGATCGCGTCGTACACGGCGACGATGTTCGGGTGGCTCAACTGGGCAACGGCGACGGCTTCCCTGCGGAACCGCTCAGCGACCACTGGGTCGGCTGCCAGGGCCGGCTTCAAGAGCTTGACGGCGACCTGTCGGGTGAGCGCCAGATCGGTGGCCAACCAGACCTCTGCCATACCGCCTTGCGCGAGTCGACGCTCCAGCTGGTAGCGCTGGGCGAGAATCGTGGCAGAGATGGGTGACGGGCTGGCGGCGCCGGGGATGGTTGCTGACATGTCCGCCCGCGAACGCTAGTGGCGCCGGGCGTTGGAAACCGGGCAATGGATGCAGGGTGCGCCCCGTGCTGTCATTGTGGGGCGAAGAATGCGACCCCAATGGTGCCGTGCCCAGCGTGCGAACCAACGACGGGGCCGATGTCGCCGATGATGATGCGGCCATCGACGTGCGGGCGCAACATGTCGACGAACTGGTCGACGTCGCGGCAGTCAGCGTGCAGCACGTACAGGCTGTCGAGGCCGTTGACTTCGGCCACCTTCTCGACGAGGAACGCCAACGCCTTGCTGCGCGTGCGCTGTTTGCCACCCTGCTCGACCTTGCCGTCGCGGACCTCGATGATCGGCTTGATCGCCAGTGCCGACGCGAGGAGCGCCTTGGCGTTACCGATCCGGCCGCCTTTCTTCAGGTTCTCGAGCGTGTCGAGCGCACCCCAAACCCGAGTTCGCCCGGCCAGGTCGAGCGCATGCGAAGTGATGTCGTCGTGCGTCGACCCGGTGGCTGCCAGTTGGGCACACGACGCGACGATGGCACCCAGCCCAAGGGTGACCGAGCGGCTGTCGATCACGGTGACACGAATCTGATCGTTGACGGACCGGGCCGCGAGCTCGGCCGATTGCATCGTGGCGGACAGCGCGCCACTCAACGAGATCGTCACGATGCTGCCCGCTCCGTCGGCCTGGAGCCGGCGGTAGGTCTGCTCGAACTGCCCGGGAGAGGGAGCAGCGGTCTCGGGCAGCGTTGGCGAGGCCGAGCACTTCGCCCAGAAGTCGGCGACACTGAGGTCGCGGCGATCCACGTACTCCTTCCCATCGATGCGGATGGTCAGCGGAACGATTTCGATCCCCAACTCGTCGGCGACGGACTGGGGAAGATCGCACGCCGAGTCGGTGACGATGCGGACGCGATTGATGCTCACGATTCAGGGAGGGTAGTCGCCGAGCGCTCGCGACGCTTTTTCCTGGTCGCTCGGAAGTGTTCCAACCACCAGAGCAACACCAATCCGAACAGGACGGCGGTCGTCACGTTGCCGACGCCGAGCGCGTTGACACGGAACTTGAGTGGCACCGTGGTGCCGAGCGGAACGTCGTTCGGTGTGAAGACGTCAAGCGACACGCCGGATGTGCCGTTCGATCGCGCTTCCACGTTGATCGGGATTCCTACCGGTACCCCAGGCTCGAGCACGATCGGCTGGTTGTCGTTGTTGAAGACCAGCTTGCCGGAGGGCGATGACAGACGGACCTTGATCTTCAACGGAACATCGGAGTTGTTGACGAAGCGAACGCGAACGGTGCTGCGCCTGCCCGGGAGGTTGATGGTGTACGGCGTCGGCATCTGCACCGCACCGCGGACCTCGTCGAGTTCGGCACGGACGCTCGTGACCAGTCCTTCGGCGGCGAGGTCATCGAGCGCCGTGGTTGGAAGTAGGTCGGCGAGGTCACGCCAAACCTTCGGTTTGTCGCTGTCGTCGGGCAGCATCGAGGCGACTGCGTCGATCTCGCCGTTCAGGCTGCCCTGAGTGAACAACCGCGTATTCAACGCATCCCCGTTGCTCGACGGCAGCGTGACCGGGCGCTCTTCGCCGTTGTTGACGAGCAGCCGTTCGGTGTGCAGCGCCACGTCGTCGAGCGAGGTTGCCGCGAGGCCAGGGGTTTGGGCGATCAACGTTGTGATCGCACTGAGCAGCTGCGGATCGGGAACTCCGAGGTCCTCGGCTGCGATCACGACGGCATGACGCTGCACGCTTGCGCCGGAGATCTCGATGCCCTGCCGCAATGCGAGCAGGCCGGCAACGATGTAGATCCTGGTCTGTTCCGGGGTCGACAGAGGATGAGTGAACAGCTTTGAGATGGCGTGATCGACAACGGCGACGTCGAGCGTTATGTCGTTGGGCAGTTGGGCAGCGACCAGCGCGCCCGTGTTATCGCTGTAGGCACCGATGTTTCCTTTGAGCTCGTCGTAGATCGTGTGGCTGACGACCATCAATCGGGCGCCGTCACGCCAGCGCAGAGCGGCACCCTCGGCGCCGATCTGTTGGTCGACGAGGATCGTCGAGGTGCTGACGACCGCACCGCCCAGGCCGAGCTCGGCGAAGCGCTGCTGACCATCTCTTCGCCACGACGTGTAGAGCAGCTCCTGCTTGGCGACCGCGGCCGCGGATGGGTCGATGGGCCATTGCGGCTCGGCAACTACCTGATGATGCTGCAGCGAGGCGATCAACCGATCGAACACCGCCGAGTTCAACTGCTGGAGACCGTTCAGCACCGCCGGGGCGATGCGCACCGTTGCCGGGAACTTGTTGGCGTCGAGCACATCCAACGCATCCGCGAGCTTGGTCATCTCGGTCACCGTGGAGTCGTCGAGACTGATCGTCGCTTTGCTGTCGAGGTGCACGGTGCTGTGCGTGTCGATGGCAACCGCCACGGACAACGCGTCGGAGTCGACACTCTCGCCGGTGGCCGGCAACCGGTTGACGAATGTCAGGACGTTGGCGAGCTCGGCGCCGTCGCGTCGTAGCGCAACAGTCAGGGGATAGAGGCCTGCTCGGGGGATGCTCAGCGCATCAGGCCGAACCTCGGCTGTCTCCAGCGGGATCGACACGGTGAACTGGTCGGGTTGCGGCCCGGCGCAACATCCTGGTGAGATCGTGACGGTGTCGTCAGGCCGAGGATCCGCCGTGCCATTGATGATGTTGGTGAGGTCTTCGCGCTTGTCGACTCGCTGATAGAGGGTGACCACGACATCGGTGGTCGTGAGATCGATGCCGGCGAGATTCGGCGGAAGAGCGAAGGTGGCCGTGAGCGAACCATCAGCGGCGACGTTGAAGTTCTCGGCGATGAGTTGCAGATCGCCCGGCGCGGCCTGAACTGGTGAGGGCTGCAAGACGATGAGCGTGGTGCCGATGAGGCCGAGCAGGGCGAGCAATCCCCGGCGTGGAGTCACTCGATCCGCCGTTCGAAGACGTGCAGCCGATCGCCGAGATCGGTGAAACCGAAGCGGTGGTACAAGGCGAGGGCAGCATCGTTGCCGACGTGCGTGTTGACCAGCGCTCGCTTCACGCGCCACCGTGCCATCCAGCGCAGCGAGTCGCTCACGAGCGCACTGCCATGCCCTTGCTGCTGGTGGGCAGGCGAGACAGCCAACCGTTGGATGTACGCGTTCTTGCCGTCACGGCCGGAGATCGCGTACGCAGCCAACCCCGCGGCTGCACGGATGGCGCGGGCCCGATGCCGAGGCGTCGCCGAACGCACGTCACCGATTCCGACGCGATCGATGCACCATCCATCGCCGAACGCGGCGACGTCGACACGGCTTGCTTGTTCGTCATCGTCGACCGCCAGGCGGACCGTTCCGGAGGGGCAGGCGGCAGCCGTACTGATCGAGGTGTGTTCGAGGAGGACCAAGCTCTGCACGGATTCGAATCCAAGGCGCTCGAAGCGCGCCCCGGCTTGCGCCCCGAGAGCGCCGGTGCGAATCGTGTCGTATCCGGCGAGTCGCAGCTCTCTGATCCAGGTGACGATGTCGGACGGCGCCGGCAGGCGACTCTGGTTGTACAGCACCAGATGAGCGACGTTGGGTTCGAATGCCCAGGGCCGTACTCGGGCAACGACGCCACCGGCGCGAAGGATGAGCGGCGCGGCCGGGAGGTGCTGCATCGCTGGCTTCACGGACGAAACGGTAGCTCCGAGTCGACGCGAGGGAGGTAGCGTCGATCGGCGTGACCGTGCTGTTCGCCACCCATACGGCATACCTCGAACACCTGGCCGGCCCGCGCCATCCCGAGTGCCCCGAGCGACTCGACGCCGTGCTCGAAGGTGTGCGCCGTGCAGACCTCGGCGATGCGTTGTCGCCGCTCGAGCCACGACCCGCCGAGCGCATCGACCTCGAACGAGTGCACCCAGCGTGGTACCTCGAGCGGATGGAAACGATGTGTGCCGGGGGAGGCGGCCGTCTTGATCCCGATACGTACGCCAGTCCGGGGAGCTACGACGCTGCCAGGCTTGCCGCCGGTGCCGGATTGACCGCGGTCACCGCCCTGCGCGCCGGCCAGGGCGATGCCGCCTTCTGCGCCGTGAGGCCACCTGGCCATCATGCCTCGGCGACCGAGTCGATGGGCTTCTGCATGATCTCCAACGTGGCGGTCGTGGCCGCGTCGCTGGCCGACGAGGGCGAGCGAGTGATGGTGCTCGACTACGACGCCCACCACGGCAACGGCACCCAGGCAGTGTTCTACGACGATCCTCGTGTGTTGTTCGTCAGCTACCACCAGTGGCCGCTCTACCCTGGTACGGGCAGGATCGTCGAGACGGGCGGCCCCGGCGGCGCAGGCACGACGCTCAACATTCCGCTGCCGGCAGGCACGACAGGCGATGTGTACCTCCGCGCCTTCGACGAGATCGTCGCTCCGGTCGCCGAACGGTTCGCGCCCACCTGGGTGATCGTCTCGGCGGGCTTCGACGCGCACCGCGACGACCCGCTGACCGACATGGGTCTGGCTGCCGGCGACTACGGGCCGCTGACTGCCCGTGCCCTGTCCTTGGTGCCAGCGGGCCGGCGCCTCGTGATGCTCGAAGGCGGTTACGACCTCGACGCGTTGACGAGCTGCTCTGGCGAGGTCATGTGCCAGCTGGCCGGAGTCCGCGGGTCGGGGGCGTCTCGGACCGGCGGTTCTACCAACGATGTGGAGGGCCCGACCTCGGCCGGCCCCGGCTCCGACGCTGTCGATGCAGTGGCTCGCCACTGGCAGCAGCAGGGCTGGTTGTGATCCCGGACCGTTTCCGTCCGGTTTTCGACGAGCTTTCCCCACTCACGGAGCGCTTCGCGGCGGGAGGTCATCGCCTGTACCTGGTCGGCGGCACGGTGCGTGACCTGTTGATCGGCGACGACAACGACGACTACGACTTCGACGCCACGACCACCGCTCGTCCCGCGGAGATCAAGGCCTGCCTCGAGGGGTGGGCTGATGCGATCTGGACGCAGGGCGAGCGCTTCGGCACGATCGGAGCGAAGAAGAACGGCCGCACCTACGAGATCACGACGCATCGCGCCGAGGCGTACAACGACGACTCCCGCAAGCCCAGCGTCGAGTTCGCCGACGAGATCGACATCGACCTCTCACGCCGTGATTTCACGATCAACGCGATGGCCCTGGAACTGACGACTTCCACGCCGAACCTGGTCGATCCGTTCGGTGGTGCGGGTGACTTGGCGACGCGTACCCTGCGCACACCACTGTCGCCGGAGGTGTCGTTCAGCGACGACCCCTTGCGCATGTTGCGCGCAGCACGGTTCATCTCACGGTATGAGTTGTCGCCCGTCGTCGAAGTGACGGACGCCGTGAAGGCGATGCACGCTCGCCTCTCGATCGTCTCGGCCGAACGCATCCGCGACGAGCTCGACAAGCTCATCACCGTCGACCACCCGTCTCCCGGGCTGTGGTTCGTCATCGAGACCGATCTTGCCGACGATTTCTTGCCCGAACTGCCTGCTCTGCGCCTCGAGCAGGATCCGATCCATCGCCACAAGGATGTGCTGACCCACACCTTGGCCGTGGTCGAGAACGTCCGCCGCGACATGAATCCGGATTTCGACTTCCGGCGAACGCGCCTCGCCGCGCTGTTCCACGACGTGGGCAAGCCACTGACTCGCGGTGTGCAAAAAGGCAAAGGTGTCACCTTTCACCATCACGATGCAGTTGGCGCGCGCATGACGCGCAAGCGTCTGACGGCGTTGCGTTACTCGAACGGCGACACCGAGGCAATCACCGAGCTCGTCGCACTGCATCTACGGTTCCACACCTACCAGATGGGTTGGACCGATTCCGCCGTGCGCCGATACGTGCGCGACGCCGGGCCGTTGCTCGCCGAGTTGAACGTGTTGACCCGATGCGACTGCACGACTCGGAACGAGCGCAAGGCGGCGACCTTGGCGAAGCGCATGGATGAGCTGGAGGAACGGATCGCCGACCTCGAGCAGCGCGAGGAACTGGCCTCGATTCGTCCGGAACTCGATGGCACGCAGGTCATGGCACACCTGGGCGTCGGGCCTGGCCCGCTGGTGGGCAAGGCACTCGCCTTCCTGTTGGAGATCCGTCTGGAAGACGGCCTTGTCGGCGATGCCGAGATCCGCCTCCGGCTCGATCAGTGGCGGCTTGACCACGAAGGGCGGTGATACGATTCGTGGCCGGAGGGATGGGAAAGCAGTGAGCGAAGTGGCCGACAACCGGGACGAAGTACGTCGGCAGCGACGTGGGTTGTTGACCCGTTCCCGTGCTGAAGCTGTCAAGTATGGGCTTGGTGGTCTTGGGCTGATCATGGGCACGACCCTGGTCGAGATCAGTCTGCACGGCTTCGACATCGAGAAGTGGGGGGCTGTTTCCAGCCTCACGCTGATGCTGGTCTCCGCGTGGAGCGGACTGTTGCTCGTGCATCGGTATCGCGTCGACCGCCGGCTGGAGTGGCTACTGCTCGGCATCGGCGTGCTCGGCTGGGCCGCCGGACAACTGCTCTACAGCATCCAGATCACCGTGATCGATTCGACGACTTGGCCCTCGTTTCCCGACGTCGCCTACATGCTGTGGCCGGTTGCCGCGATCGCTGGAGTGTTCGTCCACACGCGTCCCTTCGAACGCTCGACGCGCATCATCTTCCTCGTCGACTCGGCGGTGCTGGCCGTCTCGTTGAGCTTCATCGCTTGGGAAACGGTCATCCGCTCCGGTGTCGGCGACCCTGCGCGGTTCTCGTTACCGGCCCAAATAGCGATGTTGGTCTACCCGCTCACCGACATCGCCATTGCCTCGATGCTCGGCTTGCTGCTGCTCAGCGGACGATCGCCGGCCAGAATGTGTCTGTTCATCGGGGCGTCGCTGTTGACCGTCGCCGACATCGCCTATTCGTCGAGGGTCGGTTCCACATCCAACATCTCCTATGCAGTCTCGTTCCCAACGTGGGCATTGGGTTTCGTCGTGATCGGCATGGCGGCCGGCATGCCCCGCAGTGGAACGGCGCGCTACACGCGCCCGACGTTGCCGCGACTCCTGGTCGTGCACCTGCCGGCGGCGGCGGCGGTGTGGCTCGCCGCCTGGCGGTACATGATCCACCCAACCGATGCGACCACCGTCACGATCGCGATCGGTCTGCTGACGGGATTCATGATCATCGTCGTGCAGATGGCGACGTGGTACCACGCGTCCACGCTCTCGGTGCGGCTCGAGGACAACATCAGCAACCTGCGCCACGCGGAAGCAGAATTGCGGGCGTTGCTCGACGACCTGCCGGATTCGGTGGTCGTGCTCGACGGCCGGGGGCGCGTCGTCGAGGCCAACAAGCTGGCGATGGAGATCACCGGTCGTTCACACGCGGAGGTCCTCCACAAGACGTTCACTTCGTTGGTCAGACCTGCAGATCAAGTCATGCTTGCCGACGCCTGGACCAAGCTCCGCGCTGGGGAGAGCATTGACAGCCCGATCTTCCCGTTCGACCACCCCGATGGTCACGAGATCCTGTTGGAAGCGAATGTGCACCTCCCGATGCGAGATCCGGAGCGAGTGGTGGTCACGTTGCGCGACGTCACGCTTCGCCTGCGCGAGGCACACGACCTCGATATGGCCCAGGAGCGCTTCCGGTTGGCCTTCCATGGTGCGCCGACCGGAATGTCATTGTCGCTGGCCGACAACGGGATCTTGATCGACGTCAACGAGTCGCTGGCGACGATGCTCGGGTTCACCCGCGTCGAGTTGATCGGTCGGGGCATGCAATCGATCACCCATCCCGACGATTGGGAGCGGGGCGAGATGCACACCACAGGCATCGCCGCCGACGCCTATCACATGGAGCGTCGGTACCTCCGCCGTGACCAGAGCGTGATGTGGGCGCGGACCTGGGTCACCGTGATGGACGACGGCGATGGGAAGAACCTGGCGATCACACACATCGAGGACATCACGGAGCAACGCCACAGTGCCGAACGGCTCGAGTGGGCGGCGACCCACGACGAGCTCACCCGCCTGCCGAACCGCTTCCGCTTCCTCGATCAACTCGCCCGATTCCTCGAGACGAGCGCGCCCGGCGCCGTGGCCGTGATGTTCATCGACCTCGACAACTTCAAGGTCATCAACGACAGCTTGGGGCATGGCGTGGGTGATGAGTTGCTCAGGGGGATGAGCGAACGACTGAGGGCGGTGGTGCGCGACCGCGACATGCTCAGCCGGTTCGGTGGCGACGAGTTCATCGTGATGCTGCGCGACGTTGGCGCCGCCATTTCGCCGGTCGAGATCGCCGAGCGCCTGCGGGCCGAGATCGCCCAGCCGCTGATGGTCGACGGTGCCGAACTGTACGTGACCGCCAGCATCGGCATCGCCGTCGCCGATCGCCCCGGGGTGTCGACGACCGAACTGCTCCGCGATGCCGACGCAGCCATGTATCGCGCCAAGGCCCGTGGCCGAGATTGTGTCGAGGTGTTCTCGCCCGGCACGCACGACGCGACCGTGTTGACACTGCGGACGACCAACGAGTTGCGCCGCGGCTTGGAGCGTCACGAGATCGTTCCCTACTACCAGCCCATCGTGAGGCTGGATTCGGGCCACCTCGTCGGCTTCGAAGTGCTGGCTCGGTGGCGGCACCCCGACCGCGGCCTGCTCGGGCCCGACCAGTTCCTGCCGATGGCCGAAGAAACCGGCTTGATCGGCGAGGTCGGTGCAGCCGTGTTGCGTTCATCGTTGTCGCAACTCGGTCAATGGCGCGGCCGCCTGCCGCGCTTCGCCGGGCTCACCGTCGCCGTCAACGTCAGCGGCCGGCAGTTGATGAGCGCCTCGTTCCACGGCACCGTTGCCGAGGCCCTCGGCGAGAGCGGCCTCACCGCGGATGCACTGTGGTTGGAGATCACCGAGACAGCGTTGATGAGCGATGTGAAGGCCGCCACGGTGGCGCTGCGTGAGCTGCGCAACCTCGGCTTGCACCTCGCCGTCGACGACTTCGGAACCGGCTACTCGTCGCTCACCTACCTGAAGCGCTTCCCGGTCGAGGCGATCAAGGTCGACCGGTCGTTCGTCAGCGGGCTGGGGATCGACCAGGAAGACACCACCATCGTTGAAGCCGTCGTCAAGCTCGGCCACTCACTCGGATTGGTCGTCGTGGCCGAGGGCGTCGAGACCCCTCTGCAGCTGGCCCGGCTGCGCGAGATCGGGTGCGATCACGGGCAGGGCTACGTGTTCGGTCGGCCGCGACCCGCCGAGTTGGTCGAGTCCGAGTACGCGCTGGTGTGACCCCGGGCCAGCGGCGGGTCAGTTGCCCTGCTTGCGGGCCCGCAACACGAGCACGGACGGTACCAAGGCGTCGCGGACGTGGCGGGCGGTCAGTTCGTACATGGCGTCGAGGTGGAAGTTGGTGCGCTCGAACGCCATGTACAGCTCGCTGAAGGTGACGCCGTCGACGCCGTAGGCCCGTCGAGCCGTGGGGTCGGCTCCGTCGAACATCGCCGCCACAGGGTGATGCATGGCGACGACGAACGGGCCACTCGGCTTCAAGACGCGATGGACCTGACGCAACAGCCGGGGCAGGTCGTCAACGTTTGCCAGTGAATGGGCCGCGATGACCAGGTCGATCGAACCGCTGGTCGCCATGCCCAGGTCGGCGAGCTCGCCGTGATGGCATTCGACCTTCACCTCGGCGGCCTCGGCTGCACTGCGCAGGCGGGCGATCTTGTCGGCCGACGGGTCGAGAGCGATTGCCTTTGCTCCCGCGGCGGCCGCCGTGATGGCGTTCGACGTCGAGGCCACACCCAGCTCGAGCACTCGCTTCCCGCCGATATCACCGCACAAGCGCAGCTCGCCGTCGTCGGCGACGTTGTCGCCATACCAGATGTTCATAGGACAACAGTGTGCCGTGTCACGTCGCGGCGTTGGCGGATGTGCAACTCGCTAGCCTTGCTGCAATGCCGTTTGGGATCGACTCATTGCGCGGAGTTCGGGCGATTGTCGACCATCGATTGGCGCGGCGTCATCTCATCAACGAGTTCCACCGCGGCCGTCTGCGGCAAGACCAGGTGTGCGACGCTCATCCCGAACTGATACGTGCTGCGAGCAACGTGGGCACGCCGGCATCGATGGCTTGCCCGATCTGTCGCGAAGCGCGGTTGTTCCTGGTCACCTACGTGTTCGGCTCACGCCTTCCGTCCCACGGTCGCTGTGTGTCGACCGCGGCCGAGCTGGCCAAGCTCAACACGCGCACCGACCCGTTGACCGCGTACGTGGTCGAGGCCTGCACCGGGTGCCGGTGGCATCACCTGCTTCGGGTCCTGCCGATTGGCGGCGGGGTAGCTAGAACGGGCTGAGCCCCATACGGTTGCGCACCGATATCGCTTCGCCGACGTGGGCGTGGCCGTGCCCGACGACCGGCCACTGCACCAACCACCACACCGGTTTGTCGGCCCACATGCGATGGAGCCAGTCGACCTCACCAACGGTCAGCATGGCCTTGTGCGTCAGCCGGTGGCTGGTGTCGGGCACTGTGTCGAGCATCATCGTGCCGACATCGGCCAGCCACGCCTTGGTCGCGTCGAACACAGCTGCGAAGTAGTCCAACAAGGCATCGGATGGCACGGCTGAGCTCACCGCCGGGTTCTCCCGCTCGGCGAGGCCGACCGAAGGCGCGGCGTCGACGAGGGCGAGCGCCTCGCGGTGCGCTTCGAAGATCGGCGGGTGGTTACGAATCGCCGTGGTGATCGCCAGGTCGTGATGGCGGGCGACGTGCAACACCAAATGGGCGATCGACGAGCCCCCGTTGTCGACTTGCTCGACCCATCGTTCGACGGGCACCACGTTCAGTACGGAGTCGCTCAACTTGCTGCGTATGCTCTCCACGTCGTTGCCGATCCAAGTATGCACATCCACGTGCTGAACGTAGTCCTAATGTATGTCCGCCGGGTCATAGCGTTCCCGGCCAAGAAAATTTCACGGCGATGAGCACGAAGGATCGAGCCTCCGTGTACACGACCACTAGCCGGAGCTTCGGCACCGGCTCGTGTGGCGCCACGCCCACCAGTTCACCCGTCCCGAGCTGGTGGGCGAGGTTGCCGCTCCCCGCTGCACAGCAGGCCGGCGCCTCGTTCCGCCGAACCGTATGACACCCCCTTGTCATGATGCCTGGCGTGGACGTCGTCAATCACCGCTACACTCGCCCAGTCATATTGGCCCTGCCCCGTGGAGGGGCCCCGGGTACCCCCCGGGTCCGAAGGGAGGTCTCACACGCATGATGCGTGCTTACGAACTCATGGTCATCATTGATGGTGATCTCGAAGACACCGCCGCCCAGGCAAGGGTCAAGTCGATCACCGACTCGATCGCCAAGGCCGGCGGAGCGGTTCACGGCAAGCCCGACTGGTGGGGCCGCCGCCAATATGCCTACCCGATCAACAAGAAGGAATACGGCTACTACGTCGTGTACCAACTTCTCGCTCCGGGTGGAGCCCTCGACGACCTCGAGCGGTCGTTCCGCATCGCTGACGACATCGTCCGCCACAAGCTCATCCGTCTTCCCGATTCCGAGGCCGAGCGCCGCGGATTGTCGGAGCCAGCGGCCTGACCGGCCGCTCGTCGAGAAGCCAAAGAGAGTAGGAGTTGTCATGGCCGATAGCACCGTCACCATCGTCGGGAACCTCACCCGCGATCCGGAACTGCGGTTCACCGCCGGGGGCAAAGGGGTCGCCAGTTTCGGTGTCGCCGTCAATCGTCGTTACCAAGTCAATGGCGAATGGCAAGAGAAGGTGTCGTTCTTCAACGTCACCGCCTGGGACAGCCTGGGCGAGAACGCCGCAGCGTCGCTCACCAAGGGAACCCGCATCATGGTCACCGGCCGCCTCGAGCAGCGCGAGTACGAGACCAGTGCGGGCGAGAAGCGCAACGTGGTCGAGATCGTCGCCGACGAGCTAGGGCCGAGCCTGCGTTGGGCACGCGCCGAGGTCGAGCGCACGCAGCGCACGGGTCCCGACGGCACGCCGGCGGGCAACGCCAGGCCGAGCGCCGCGCCCAGCGGCGGAGGCCGTCCCAGCGATCCC
>DATAJN010000132.1:0-8858 GCA_036262105.1 Ilumatobacteraceae bacterium | reverse complement strand
GGCTTCCCGATGGCTGTGCCGATGTCGTGCTCGCCGTGCAGGCGCTGCATTGGATGGAGCCGGCTGCGACGTTCGTGGAGGTTGCTCGACTGTTGCGGCCGGGCGGCGTCTTTGCCGCCATCGACTGCGACTGGCCGCCGTCGGTCGGCAACGCACGCGCCGAGCAGGCGTGGCATGCGGCGCGATCCACCGTCGCCCGCCACGAGCGCCGATTGGCCGGTTGGTCCGATTCGGCGACCTCGGTGCGAGCGGCGTCGTCGTCGCCGCAGTCCGACGAGTTGCGACCGGCCGGCTCCGACGACCCCACAGCAGCAGTCGTGATCGCCGAAGGAGTGCAGTACTGGCACAAGGGCGAGCATCTCGGCCGAATGGTCGCCAGCCAAGGGTTCCAGCATTGCGTCGAGATTGCGGTGCTCGGTGAGGAGCGCGGCGATGCCGACAGGTTCGTTCGGCTCTTCCAGAGCCAGGGCGACTACCAGGCCCTCCGCCGGCACGGTCTCGATGACGAGACGCTCGGCATCGATCGATTCAAGGCGGAAGCCGAGGCCGCGCTCGGCGCGGCAGAGCATCCGTTCTGGTTCACCTACCGTGCCCGCATCGGCGTAGGACACTGACTCCGCCCGTGCGTCTGGTCATCGCTCGTTGCTCGGTCGACTACGCCGGTCGTCTCACGGCACACCTTCCAGAAGCGGTGCGACTGATCATGGTCAAAGCCGACGGTTGTGTCGCCATCCATGCCGATGGCGGGGCGTACAAGCCGCTGAACTGGATGAACGCCCCCAACACGCTCGTCACCGGTGACGAGGCCTGGACGGTGACCAATCCGAAGGGTGAGTCGCTGACGATCACGTTGCACGAGGTCCTCTCCGATACCGAGACCGAGTTCGGTGACGATCCCGGGTTGCAGAAGGACGGCGTCGAGGCCCACCTGCAGGAGTTGCTCGCCGCCTCGCCGCACGCCATCGAGGAGGGACTGACGCTGGTTCGCCGCGAGTACCCGACTGCCATCGGCCCGATCGATCTGCTGTGCCGCGATCGCGACGGACGCGTGGTGGCCATCGAGGTCAAGCGCCGCGGCGAGATCGACGGGGTCGAGCAATTGGCTCGCTACATCGAGCGGCTGCACCTCGACTCGTCGCTGGGCAGTGTGCGTGGCGTGTACGTCGCCCAGGTCGTCAAACCGCAGGCGCGGGTGTTGGCGGAGTCGCGCGGATTTCGCGTCGTCGAAGTCGACTACGACGAACTGCGCGGTCTGCGCATCGACGAGCTGCGACTGTTTTGAGCTCGGCAGCGAGGTGAGATGGACGGGGGGAAACTCGACACCATGTCCTGTGTTCCGGAGTGGGTCGCGGCACCTGACTAGGTCATCCGTAACGCGTGGAGAACCAGGCAGTTCGGAGCGGGGACGTCATCTCCCATGAGTTCGCGTGAGCACATGAATTGACTGCACTTCTTGTCCTCGCGTGAATCCTGTGGAGCGGGTTGACTAGCGCCGAATGCCGAGCTCCGGCGCGGGAGCGCGAACACGATCGCGCGCACAGAACGCCGAATGCGCGCGACGCCGCTTGTTTTATCGAGCTACCTCGATAAACAGAGTCGGAAGAGGCGCCGAGCGGCACCGGGCGCTCCCTGATTCACAATCGCACGATCCCTGGGGAGTGCCTACCACTGGCAGTTCTGAGCGGATGTGTGGCACCGCGACCGACATCAAGATAAGTTGACATCGGGGATCCGGTGATCATCGCCAGCGCACGCAAGCACGGCGTACACGACGACGACGACATCGTCCACGCCGTGCCCGCCAGGGCCAAGTTCATCAGGTGACCACCATGCCCCGATCAATCCAAGACATCCTCGACCACGCCGACGAACTCGCCAAGCGCTTCGAGGACTTCGACCCCGACCACGCCGAAGAGATCCCGGTCGAGGAATATCTCCTCCAGCGCGCCGTCGTCGCTCGCGCCCGCAGTGAACAACAACTACTCGACAACGTGGTCGCGGCCCGAGCCGCCGGCCTGTCATGGCAGAAGATCGGCGTCCTCCTCGGCACCTCAGCCCAAGCCGCTCAGCAGCGCTACGGAACCGTCGTCGAAGCCTCCTGACCGTCGAGCCGAGCGGCAGTTAGGCGTCGCACATCGCCTCGACGTGGGCTCTGGAACGGGCGTCGGTGGCCCAAATCGGCGCCCGCGTGGGCAAGTGGAGAGCCGCCCAGATCGTTGGGACTAGGCCATCACGGGCACGGTCGACATCGCGTCGGCGAGTTCTTTGTCGGTGAGGTCGTAGTCGACCATCTTGCCGGTGAGGTAGTTCTCGTAGGCGGCGAGATCGAGATGGCCGTGGCCACACAACGCGGTGAGGATCACCTTCGACTCACCGGTCTCCTTGCAGCGCTTGGCCTCGCGAATCGCCGCGGCGATGGCGTGCGTGGGCTCGGGCGCGGGAAGGATTCCCTCGTTCCGGGCAAAGGTCAGGGCCCCCGCGAAGCACTCGACCTGCGGAATTGCCTCGGCTTCGGCGAGACCCAACTCGTAGATGTGCGACACCAGCGGCGACATGCCGTGATAACGCAGCCCGCCGGCGTGGATCGACGGCGGGATGAAGTCGTGACCCAACGTGTGCATCTTCAGCAGCGGAGTCATGCCCGCGGTGTCGCCGAAGTCGTAGCGGTACTCGCCCTTGGTGAGGCTCGGGCACGCTGCGGGTTCGACGCAGCGAATGGTGGGATTCATCCTCCCGGCCATCTTCTCGCGAAGGAACGGGAAGGCCAGGCCACCGAAGTTGGAGCCGCCGCCGGTGCAGCCAACGAGTAGGTCAGGTGTCTCTCCCACCATTGCCAGCTGGAGCAGCGCCTCTTCGCCGATCACGGTTTGGTGCAACAGCACGTGGTTCAACACGCTGCCGAGTGAATAGCGGGTCTTCGGGTCGGCGACCGCTGCACCGACTGCTTCGGAGATGGCGATCCCGAGGCTGCCTGGGTGATCGGGGTCGACCGCCAGCAACGATCGGCCGTAGTCGGTGACGTCGGACGGGCTGGGGTGCACGGTCGCCCCGTACACCTCCATCATGATCCGCCGATACGGCTTGGCCCGGTATGACGCGGCAACCTGCCAGATCTCGCACTCCATGCCGTACTGAGCCGTGGCGAACGCCAGGGCGGTGCCCCATTGCCCGGCGCCAGTCTCGGTCGTGAGCTTGGTGATGCCTTCTTGATGGTTGTAGTAAGCCTGCGGCACGGCGGTGTTCGGCTTGTGCGAACCGGCAGGGCTGACGCCCTCGTATTTGTAGTAGATCCGCGCCGGCGTATCGAGAGCCTTCTCCAAACGGTGGGCACGGAACAGCGGCGACGGTCTCCACAGCCGATAGACGTCGAGCACGCCACCGGGGATGTCGATGTAGCTGTCTTGGGTGACCTCTTGCATGATCAGCGCCATCGGGAACAGCGGCGCGAGATCGTCGGGGCCGACCGGCTGCATGGTTCCCGGGTGCAGTGGTGGAGGTGGCGGCGACGCCAGATCCGGGATGATGTTGTACCACTGCGTCGGGATCTGATCTTCGGTCAACAGGATCTTGGTCTGCACGACACACCTCATCGGGACGAACTTGCGACGGGAACGGACGACGGAACGGTAGCCCGTCGCGCAGGTAGCGTGTCGAGGCATGCATACGGTCGAGGGGCGGGCGCAGCACTATGCATGGGGCGACCGTGCCGCCATCCCCGAACTGCTGGGAATCCCCGCCGACGGCAGACCGTGGGCGGAGTGGTGGATGGGAACACATCCGTTGCTGCCATCCACGATCGACGGCGGCGCATCACTTCAGTCGGTCGCCGGTGATCTTCCCTACTTGCTGAAGCTCATGGCGGCCGCCGAGCCGCTGTCGCTGCAGACTCATCCCGACAGCACACAGGCGTTGGCCGGCTTCGAACGCGAGGAACGGCAGGGCCCGCCTCGCGACTCGCCGGAACGTGTGTATCGCGACCAGTTCGCCAAACCGGAGATGCTGTGTGCACTGACGACGTTCGACACGTTGTGCGGCTTTCGGCCCGTCGATGCCACCACCTCGCTCCTGCGCCGGATCGATGCGCACGACCTGGCCGACCTGCTCGAACACGAGAAGCTTGCCGCGGTGGTGGCTGCGCTGTACCACCACGAGTTCGACGTCTCCACCACGCTTGCCGCCTGCTCGCAGGCAACCGGGCGAGAAGCGGACCTGGTCACCGAGTTGGCCCTCGCCTACCCCGGCGATCCCTCTGTCGTCGTCACACTGCTGCTGAACCGCGTCATGCTGGCGCGCGGCGAGGCTGTGTTCCTCGGGCCTGGCAACCTCCACGCCTATCTCCGCGGGCTCGGTGTCGAGATCATGAGCAACAGCGACAACGTCGTACGCGGCGGCATGACCGTCAAGCACGTCAACGTCGAGGAGTTGCTCGAGGTGCTCGACTTCGAACCCCTGAGAAACCCGGTGGTGCGACCAATCGAAGTGGAGCCGGGCCGTTGGAGGTACGACACTCCCGACACGCCATTCATCCTCTGGCGATTCGAGATCGGCGCCCGCCAGAACATGACCCATCGCGCCGGCAGCAGAGAGCTGCTCGTGTGGGTCGAGGGCCGGGGCCGCGGCCAGTGTCGGTATCTTGCCCCCGGAGAGACGATCGACCTCGAGGGCCCGGCGACCGTGTTCCGCGTCGAAGAACCCTGACCCCGTGGACTAGAGGCGGATCACCGCATCGAGGGCGATGTCGAGAAGACGATCACGAGCCGGTGCCTGCTTCTCCCAGTGCCGGTGATCCCATTCGGCGGCACTGACGTCGTCACCGGCATAGAGCAACTGGGCGTACACGGCACCGCGGAACGCGGCGGCGGCGAACATGGCCGCGGCCTCCATCTCCACCGTGATGCATCCTTGTTCGCGCCGACGAGCGACCTTGACCGGCGTTTCTCGGAAGAAGGCATCGGTGGTCCACGTGAGACCACGGTCGTGAGGAATGCCGGCTTCGGTCAGCACGTCGTCGATCGCCGCGAGGGCGCGCGGGTGCGGCTGTACCTCGGCATCGGCCGGCGCGTAGTGATAGCTGGTGCCCTCGTCGCGAACGGCTCCGGTGGGCACGATCACGTGACCGACGTCGAACCCCGGGCGGACGATCCCCGCACCGCCGCAGCCGATGATCTGAGTTGCACCGAGCGCGATCAGCACCTCGAGCGACGTGACCGCTGCCGGTGCGCCGACACCCGGGCTGACGAGAGCGACCTCGCATCCACGGTGTTCGATGACGCAGATCGGATGGTCGCCGTGTTCGAACGGAACGTTGTGGAGCGGTTGCAATCCAACGGTGCGATCGCGAACCACGTTGCCGAACCAACACATCACCGCGTGTTGCGGGAACCCCAACATCGGGCTGTGGATCGACGGGTTGATCACCGCCTCGGGCGATGGATCGAACTCGAACAGTGGATGGTCGTGAGGAATCATGCGCTGACCCGCCCGGGCCTCATCAATGACTCGTCGTTCGGCGGATCTCGACGATCCGCTCGGCCGCATGGTTGGCGTCGTCGCCCTTGTCGTCGAGCAGCTTCGCGCGATCCTTGGCAGCCTCGCGTTCGGCCAACGCCGTATCGACACGAGCGATGGCCGCCTCAGTGCCATGTTCGTTGATGAACTCGGCCCACTCGACCAACGCCTCGACCATCTCTGACTCCGGCACCACCGCGACGTTGCGACCCTTGACGAAGAGGTGGCCGCGTTTGTTGCCCGCGGCGATCCCGAGGTCGGCCTCGCGCGCCTCGCCGGGCCCGTTGACCACGCAACCCATCACGGCTACTTGCAGCGGGATCTTGCGATCACCGAAGGCTTGCATCGCCCTGTTGGCGACATCGATCACGTCGATCTCGGCGCGGCCGCAACTGGGGCAGGCGATCAGATCGATGTTCTTGCGTTCACGCAGACCGAGGGCTTCGAGCAACTGCCGGCCGGCGCGGGCCTCCTCGACCGGGTCGGCGGTGAGCGAGTAGCGGATCGTGTCGCCGATGCCCTCCATCAGCAACGTGGCGATGCCCGCCGTGGCCTTCACCAGACCGGCTGGTGGCGGGCCGGCCTCGGTGACTCCGAGATGCAACGGCACATCGGTGACCGCGCTGAGTTGACGGTAGGCCTCGATCATCAGTGGAACGCTCGACGCCTTCACGCTGATCTTCATCAGGTCGAAGTCGACCTCGCGGAAGTAGGCCATCTCGCGCTCTGCGCTCTCCACCATCGCTTCAGGAGTGATGCCCCCGTACTTCTCGTACAACGAAGGATCGAGCGAACCGCCGTTCACCCCGATGCGGATCGAGATCTGCCGATCACGAGCCTCGGCGGCAACCGCCTTGATGTGTTCGGGCTTGCGGATGTTGCCGGGATTCAGACGCAAGCCGTGCACCCCGGCTTCCATCGCGGCCAGTGCCATGCGGTACTGGTGATGAATGTCGGCGATGATCGGGATCGGCGAACGAGGCACGATCTGTGCCAAGCCCTCGGCGGCCTCTTGCTCGTTGCAGGTGCAGCGGACGATGTCGCAACCCGCGGCCGCTAGGGCGTAGATCTGTTGCAGCGTGCCCTCGACGTCGGCCGTCTTGGTGATGGTCATCGACTGCACCGAGATCGGTGCTCCGCCGCCGACCAGCACCTTGCCGACGGCGATCTGGCGAGTCGACCTGCGTACGAACGGCATGCCAGCAGTGTGCCAGCTCAGGGCAGCGGCTTGGTGACGTCGAGGTACAAGCCGGTGATGAACAACATCGCCAGTACGGCGATCATGGTCATCGCCACCGGGATCATCTTGGTGATGTCGGCGCGATACGGAGCCCGACCACGGCGCGACCGCAAGCGCTCGTAGGTGGCGATCGCCGCGTGGCCGCCGTCGAAGGGAAGCACGGGAAACAGGTTCAGGAGGCCCACGAACACGTTGACTGCGGCGAGGGTGAGCAGCAGGCCGCCGAACCCCGATTCGTCACCGATCGAAGCGCTCAGCTTGCTGATGCCGACGACGGTGGTGGGTCGCGTGTTGATGTCGTCGTTCGTTCCACTCAGGTGGCCGAAGATGTTGACCGGGTTCAGCACTTTGACCACCCCACCGATGCTCCGCCACATCGTCGGCCCGAGGTCGAAGACGCTGTCGGATGCGGCCCGTGCGATCGACTCGTTGTTCCAAACCACCTCGGTGCCGGAGGAGACCCCGAGAAACGCCTTGCCGAAGCCTTCGCCCGGCGTTGGGTTGGTACCCAGGCCCACGATCTTCGTCAGCTTCGTGCCATCGCGGTCGATCACCAGCGTGACCGCATCACCGGGTTGGTGGCTGTGGATCTGGTCGACGAACTGTTCGGGGGTCTTCGGATTGACGCCGTCGATCGACAAGATGATGTCGCCGGGCTGCACCCCTGCAAGGTTCGCCGGGTTTCCCTCCGCGACGCTGCCGATGCCGACTCGATCGGTCTCGACTCGTCGGCCGTTGACGGCATAGACGCCGAAGATCAGCACGATGGCGATGAGGATGTGCATGACCGACCCCGCGGTGATCACGAGCATTCGCCGTGGGTAGCTCTTGTTGCGGTATGCCCGGGGTTCGTCGCTCGGGTCGACTTCATCGAGGTTGTTCATCCCGATGATGCGCACGAAGGCACCGACGGGGTAGGCGCGCAAGCCGTACTCGGTCTCACCGCGCCGGAAGCTCCACAGCTTGGGGCCCATGAACAAGAAGAACTGGGTGGCCTTCATGCCCATCAAGCGGGCGGTGACGAAGTGGCCGAGCTCGTGCAGGAAGATCGAAATCAGAAGGCCGACGACGAACACGAACGCCCACGTGCTCCAGATGTAGAGCACCACAAGAAGCGCAAGGATCACGGCCAGGCCGATCACCGCTGTGGCCCCACCCGCGGTCGCGTCGGCATCGGGCTTGTCGGTGCCGCCGGCCATCACCTCGTTGCGAAACTTGGAGTAGGTGTCACTCACGCTGTCAGTACCTCCGTGGCCACCTGACGTGCACGAGCATCGGCGGCAATGATGTCGTCAACCGTTCTATCGGCAGATCTCTCGAACCGCTGGAGCGTTGCGTCACATACGTCGGCGATCTGTGCCCAGCGGATCCGCTGGTGCAAGAAGGCCTCGACGGCAACTTCGTTGGCGGCGCTCAGCCAGGCCGGGGCGGTGGTGCCGATCCGGCCGGCCTCATAGGCCAGGAGCAGGCACCGGAACGTGGCTGTGTCGGCCGGCTCGAAATCGAGCCTGCGCAGGGTCGCCCAATCGATACGCCCAAACGGTGTGCCGATCCGGTTGGGGTAGGCCAGGGCGTACCCGATCGGCAGTCGCATGTCGGGCATGCTCAGCTGGGCGATGGTCGAACCATCGGTGAACTCGACCATCGAGTGCACCACGGATTGCGGGTGGACGACGACCTCGATCTGCTCGTACGCGGTACCGAACAGCTCGTGGGCTTCGATCACCTCCAGGCCCTTGTTCATCAGCGTGCTGGAATCGATGGTGATCTTCGGACCCATCTTCCAGGTCGGGTGTTCCAGTGCTTGGCTGACGTCGACGTTGGCCAGTTCGGCGGCGGTGCGGCCTCGGAAGGGCCCACCGCTGGCGGTGAGAACGATGCGCGAGACCTCCCGACCCGGCGCGATGCTCGACCGTAGGCACTGGTGGATCGCACAGTGCTCGCTGTCGACCGGCACCAACTCGGCGCCCGCTGTGGATCGCAGGGGCTGCACGACGGGCGCACCGGCGATGAGGCTCTCCTTGTTGGCAAGTGCCAAGCGCTTGCCCAGCTGCAGGGTGCGAATCGTCACCGAGAGACCGGCAAAGCCGACGACACCGTTGACCACCAC
>DATAJN010000131.1:0-5679 GCA_036262105.1 Ilumatobacteraceae bacterium | reverse complement strand
ATGGGCGACGAACTCGTCGTCACCACGATCAGTGTGCACAACCGCACCAGATGCCGACCAGAGTCCAAGGTCCGTCCTTCGTGGTGCGGGTGAGCGGTCAAACGTCGGGGTTGTGCCCCGCCGTTGTCGTAGAACTGTCCGTGAAGCCCAGTGCTTTGGCCAGTGCGCTTGGGTCTTTCACGGTGACGGTGAGATTGGGGTGGCGGAAGATGCCCAATGGGTCAATGCCTGGGACTGGCGATCGGAACGTGAGGCAAAGTCCCGTGCGGGTGGTTGTGGCGAAAGTCAGCCCGCGATCGGCGAGTGACAGCCTCGCTGGGCCGGCCACACGCCACAGACGGTATGGACCGGTGATCGTCGCGTCCACGATGTTGTTGAGGGTGGTCGTCAGCGTCCAGGGTCCGAAGTGGGCGATCAAGGCGCCGTCGTCAACCAGTAGGTAAGCCGATCGAGAATTGACTGCGAAGAGTCGGTTCCAGCGCTGAACATCTCGACTGAAGTCGAAGTCGAATCGTTGCGTCATGACTGCCGGACCGCAGTGACGCCAACGAAGCACAGCCAGCGGGGCTCGATGGGCCGCCGCCCGGTGCTGTCGCAGCCGACGGTGGCTGTCTGTTGTAACCGTTCTTCGTTGTCCACGTGATTTCTCCGATGTTCCATCGATCGGCAGGCTTCGTGCTGTCGACGCAAACCGGAGGTACCCGATCGTTGGGCGCGCTACACACCGAACTGCGAAGTGGACGGGCGGTCCCGGGATTGATCTTGAGAGCCGGAAGCCGTGGGATGATGCTTGGGGGCCGGTCGGCCGTCGTCGTCTTGAAGGGGTAGCCATGTCCAGTGAAGACCTACATGCGCCGCGGGAGCGCCTCACGGAGCAGACGCTCGCTGCACACCATGCGATCGTCTCGTTGATGGAGGAACTGCAGGCGATGGACTGGTACTGCCAGCGGGCTGACGACTGCGACGACGAAGAGCTCAAAGCAGTCCTGGTCCACAACATGAACGACGAGATGGAGCACGCTGCGATGCTCGTGGAGTGGTTGCGACGCAACGTTGCCGAATTCGCAACGCAGTTGAGCAAGTTCGTGGGTACGAGCGGTCCGATCGCTTGAAAAGTCGAAGGTCGCGAGAGAGTCCGTTGTCTCGAGGAGGAGATCCATCGTCCGGGCAAAACTCTCACTCTGGTCGGTGTGGGTCTGAAGGGTTAAAGCACGGTGTGATCGGGTACCGGTTACGGCATGAAGATTGTTGTGATCGTCGTTATTGTTGCCATTGTCGTGGCCATCGCTGTCGTCTTGTGGAAGCGTCAGGCCGCTCAGAAGGCCGAAGAGCTTCGCCACCAGGCCGCAGAACATCGTGATGAGGCGAGGGCCGGCCAGATCGCCGCGACGCGGCAGGAGACCGAGGCCAACGCTCTGGCCGCGAAGGCCAAAGACGATCTGAAAAGGGCGGAAGAGCAGAGGGGCGCGGCAGCCGTCAAGCGTGAGGTAGCTGCGGATCTCAATGATCGCGCCGACAACATCGACCCCGACGTGCCGAATACAAGTACTTGAGGTCCGGGTCCTCCACGTCGGACCGACCGTCAGCTGTTCGGCGCCGATGGTGGAGCCCCGAAGCAGCCGAGTCGGGCTCGACGCAGTCACAATGGCCGACGATGTCGGTGTCCTCGTATGGTCAGCCAACCGCCGTGCCGGTGATCTTGCCGATCGTCGTCGTGACGGCGAGCGCGACGGCGCCGCCCAGGACGAGTCGAAGGGCCGCTCGCCGGGCAGGCGCGCGTCCCAGCCGTGCACCGACCACCCCCAACACTCCCAGGGCCACCAACGTCAACGCAATGGTCACCGGGATCCGTGCGCCAGCGGGCAGCAGCACCGCCGCGAGCAGCGGCAGGATCGCCCCCATCGTGAAGCTGCTTGCCGACACAGCCGCGGCTTGGACGGGGCGGGCCAGGTCCTTCGGATCCAAACCGAGTTCGTCGCGGGCATGAGCATGCAACGCATCACCGGCCATCAAGTGCTCGGCGACCTCGACCGCAAGGGAATGCGGTACACCGCGGGCCTCGTAGATGCCGACGAGCTCGACCGCCTCACCGACGGGATTGTCGTTCAGTTCGACCCGTTCGCGTTCGAGGTCGGAACGCTCGGTGTCCCGCTGTGAGCTGACCGACGAGTACTCGCCGACAGCCATCGCGAACGCACCCGCGACGAGCGACGCGAGACCCGCGATCAACACCGGGGACCGCCTGTTGTCCGCCGCGGCGACACCCATGACAAGGCTGGCCACGGACAACAGGCCGTCGTTCGCGCCGAGCACGCCGGCGCGCAGCCAGCCGACCCGGTCACCACGATGAAGCTCGACGTGCGTTCGATGCAACATTCACCGAGGTCTAGCAGACGGCCGATCACGGATTTACCAGAGCAACATCCGCCACACCGGTGACGAGGAGCGCAGCTCTGCCAGTTCTGCGCGCTGTTGTCCACACCTATCGAGACTCTGGGCGCCAGAGTTCTCAACTACCTGCAACGTGAGTGAGCCCCGGCGCCCAAACTCGTTGGTGCAGGTATCACGATGCTCTCAGCCGATCCCCAGTGTGAGTCCGATCCGCGCCGTCAGGCCACATCCGACACACAGCAGAACGGCAAACCGCTTCTGACGGCCACCCACACAGATCGCGTGAATCGCCCTGGTCGGAACTCTCTCACCCGGGGCCACCGGAACGCCTGCCCAACACCTCGCGGAGCTTGAGCCGGTGCCCGGTCTGCACGATCGCTCGCGCGTACACCCGCGACCCGACTCGGGCTGCCAGCAGAATCGACAGCACGAGGATGACCACCGACGTGACCAGCTCGATCGCACTCGACTCGCCCATAGCGAGACGAATCGGCACCACGATCGGAGAGGTGAGCGGGACGTACGCGAGCACGTTGCCGACGACGGTGTCGGCCTCCCCTTGCGCCACGATGAAGGTGGCCACCAGGATCGCGGTCAAGGGTGAGACAGCGGAGCCGGCCTCCTCCTGTCGTTCCACCATTGCGCCGAGCGCCGCGGCGATGAGCAGGTACAGCGTCAACCCGAGCACGAACCAGATCACGCTGCCGGCGAGCGCCCCTCCGATGCCGGCGGGGAGCTTGCCACCGATCGCCAACTTCACCACCACCGGCACGATGGCAGCGGACAGTGCGCTCACACCGACCAGTCCCACGCCCAGCACCTTGCCGAACATCAGCGGTCCGGGCCGAACGATGGCGAGCAGCACCTCACTGATCCGGTTCGCCTTCTCGATGGCAATGCCGTTGGCCACTTGGACCATCACCGTCAACAACAGCAGGTACAGCACCAGCGAGAGCCCGATCGATGCTGCCAACCTGGACTCCGATTCCTTGTTCAGCTCCTCGACCCGGACCTGCGGCGCCGTGAGTACGTCCGTCACCTCGTCGTCGGTGAGCCCGGCGTCGTGCAGGCGGTCCACCAGTGAAAGGGAGGACAATGCCTGGGCTACTGCCCCTACCAACCGGTCGTTCTCCCCGGCGCGCACGATGATGGTGGGCTTGTCGTCGAGCACCACAGCGACGTCGACCTTCTCGTCGTCGACGCCGGCGCGCGCGGCTTCGGCATCGGCGAGCGGAACGATGCTGATCACGGCATCGAAGTCCGGCCCGAGGCCCACCAGAACCTCGCCGAACCCGTCGGCGCGCGCCGTCTCGCCAACCACGGCGACATCGAACTTCGTTGGGCCGTCGCTGCCGACGAACTCGGGGATCACCATCGCGGCTGTGGAACCCAGGAACAGCACTCCGAGGATGATCCAGAACAGGCGGCGCCTCATCGCCTCACGCACCTCGCGTTCGGCGACGAGAAGCATCGCCTGCGCCTGATTCATCGGTCCACCGCGCTTGAGTCGGCCGCCGCTGCGGGGGCCGGCGCCGGGTCACCGGCTGCGCGGACGAACAGCTCGGACATCGACGGTGCCTCCACCGCGAAGTCGGTGACGGGCACCTGGCTGCGAACGGCGTCGAGCACCGCCGCCGCGTCGGCACCAGGAGTGAGCCGCAGCCGTGTTCCCGACGCATCGGTGGAGGCGACGATGGCCCCCGCCCGCTCCACCCACGCGGGTTCCACGGTGACGTCCACGCGGAGGTAGCGCTCGGGGCTCGACGCCTTCAGGTCGCGCACGTCGCCGCGCAGGACGACGCGGCCGTGGTGGATGAGCGTGATCGACTCACAGAGGTTCTCGACCAGGTCGAGCTGGTGGCTCGACAACAGGAGCAGACGCCCGGATCGCACATGCTGGACGATCACGTCCGACAGGAATTCGACGGCGACGGGATCCAGACCGGAGAACGGCTCGTCGAGGACGAGAACCTCGGGTTCGTGGACCATCGCTGCTGCCAACTGCACCCGCTGGACCATGCCACCCGACAGTTCCTGCACCCGGTCACGGGCGCGGTCGCCCAGCCCGAGACGTTCGAGCAGATCGGTTGCATGGCGCGCGCCGGTCGCCTTGTCGAGGCCGTGCAGCCGGGCGATCCACGTGAGCTGATCGTGGACGCGCATGTCGCGGTACACGCCGCGCTCTTGGGGCATGTAGCCCCACGAACGGCGATCGGCGTCGGTGGCCAGGTGCCCGCGCCACGACACTGTGCCGGCGTCCGGCACGAGCACGCCGAAGAGGATCCGCATGAGCGTCGACTTGCCGGCGCCGTTGGGACCGAGCAGCCCGATGACCCGTCCGGCCGGGACCTCGAGATCGACACCGTCGAGCGCCACCCGGTCGCCGAAGCGCTGGCTGATGCCCGTCGCGGCCAGGAGGTCGCTCACGTAGCCGTCGATCTGCCGGTGCGGTGGCACTGGGTCACGCAAGGATCCGGGCTCACGAGGTTCATGTACGGACGGTACCCCCAGGCCTGTTCGGTGGCGCTCAGTATTCCCCGGACGGGTCCTCGAAGTCGATGCGCATCACGACCCGGCGGACGGTGGGGTGGCTGACCTCAGTGAACCCGGCGGCAGCGAAGATGCTTGCGGCCGCCGACGTGGAGCTCTCCCCAGGTGATGTCCACCTCGGGCTCGGTGATCATCGGGCCTCGCCGCACTCTCCTCGTGTCAGCGACTGACGCGGCACGCGTGCTGGCGATTGGCCGACGACGCTCTACGAGGTCGTGAAGTCGGGCGACCTCACTCCGATCCACATTCGTCGGTGCGTTCGCTTCTCGATGTACGAGATGGACAACTTTCGCGTCATTGCCTGGCCGTCGCTCAAACGGGGGAACTCCACCTCAGGTGGTCATCGGCACCGCGCCGATGGCGGCGAGTTCTGCTTGGCCGCCGAGCGCGGTCGCGCCTCCGGCGAGCACGAGCGTGCGCGCCCCTTGGTAGCGGTGGCCGGTGCGGTGCATCTCGGCGGCGATGCGGATCAGCTCGTCAGTGTCGCGGCGGAGCAACGCTGTCGTCCTGTCGACGATCGCTGAGCATATTGGGTTGCCGGTGACGTGCTGAGCGGCTCGACGAACGTTTGCTCAGCGTTCGGGTCGCCGGTGAGGACGGCGGCCTCGGCATCGAGCGTGGCGTACCAGTGCCGCAGGAGCACCAGTACCAGCGGTCAGGGCTGGCGGCCTCTCTGGCAAGAACGCGGCGGGCGGTCGCCCGGTCCAGAAGCTCCTCGGCCGCGGTCGCTCCAGGGGG
>DATAJN010000130.1:0-4432 GCA_036262105.1 Ilumatobacteraceae bacterium | reverse complement strand
CATCTCTGGCAACGGTGTTCTCGCTACAATGCCGGACGGTTCGCATCACGAGTGATTGTCGCCCTTTCGAGGTCGGCATCCGGCAACCGGGGAGGAAGCCCCACGGTGCCATCCCGCTCACGCGGGGATGTGGCCCTGCTCTGCAGGGCAACTCAGCTTCCCTCGTGCGGCGTCGATGATCGAGACGAGCGCAAAGGAGCAGGAGATGGCGGGCCAACCACGGCCGTCGAGCGGTGCATGGCATCCCGGTGACCCCGTCGGTCATCGTCAGTTCCTGAGCTTCGACCGGCCGATCGCACTCGACGGGGGTGTCACCCTCGACAAGGTGGTCGTCGCCTACGAGACGTGGGGCACGCTCGACGACAGCCACAGCAACGCCATCTTGCTGTGCCACGCGTGGACCGGCGACAGCCACGCCGTTGGCCCCATGGGTCACGGCCACCCGACGGCGGGATGGTGGGAGGGTGCGGTCGGTCCGGGGCTGGCGATCGACACCGATCGGTGGTTCGTTGTCTGCGCCAACGTGCTCGGCGGGTGCCAGGGTTCCACAGGCCCGACGTCAGCGCATCCGGTCGACGGCAAGCCCTACGGCAGCAGGTTCCCGGTCGTGACAATCCGCGACATGGTGCGCGCCCAGGTTCGCCTGGCTGATCACCTCTCCATCCAAACGTGGCATTCGGTCATCGGCGGCTCGATGGGCGGCATGCAGGTCCTCGAATGGGCCATCACGTTTCCACATCGTGTCCGCTCGATCGTGCCGATCGCGACGTGCGCCCAGGCCACCGCGCAGCAGATCGCGTGGGGGGCGATCGGCCGCCGAGCCATTCGCATGGATCCGAAGTGGCGCGGCGGCGACTACTACGACGCCGACGAGAACGATGGGCCGTGGGAGGGCTTGTCGGTCGCCCGCATGGTTGCTCAGGTCACGTTCCGTAGCGACAACGTGTTCACCGATCGGTTCGGTCGCGAACTGGCCGACGGGGCGACGTTGCACGACAGCCTGGAGCTGTGGCAACGATTCGAGGTCGAGCGCTACCTCGATCATCACGGCGAAAAGCTCATCCGCCGGTTCGATGCCAACAGCTACCTGATCATCGGCAAGGCAATGGACCTGCACGACGTCGGCCGCGGCCGCGGCGGTCTGGCAGCAGCGATGTCGCGGATCAAGGTACCGACGTTGACGATCGGTATCTCCAGCGACATGTTGTACCCCTCATATCAGCAGCGTCAGATCCGCGATCTCCTGGTGTCGTCGGGCACTCCGTGCGACTACGTCGAGATCGAGTCTCCGCACGGGCACGACGCGTTCTTGATCAACCTCGACCAGCTCTCGGCACCACTCGGTGAGTTCGTCGACGCCGTGGCCAAGGGCTAGCTCGGGGCGCGGTTGGCAATCACCGCGTCGAGGCTTTGCACGGCACGGCTTTTCGCCGGGATCTTGATCGTCATCCGTTGAGTCATGCCGCGGTGGTCGAGGCTGCGCAGCACGTAGACCGCACGCCTCGGTGGGGGTTCGGCTGACTTTCCTTCGATCAACCAGTGGGTCACGTCGTGGCGCATGTGCCGCTTGACGTCGACCTGGAGCTGATTGTCGGGCAACACCTTCACCCACACTTCGCGACGACGGCCGTCGGGATCGCCCTGCTGCGAGATCCATTGGCCGCTGCTCAGGAATCGAGTGCCGTCTTTGGAGACGTGATGCGGCTCGATGCGGTACCCGAGGTACAGCAAAGCCGCGCAGACCGCGATCGCCAGCGTCATCCAGACGACATCCACGCGACAAGCTTGGCGCATCACGGCCGATATTGGCCAGGGCTGCCGATATTGGCCGAGGGTTGGAGGTGTGAGCCGGTCTTCGGCATGCGAGAATGGTCGGGTGATCGTCCTGTCCGCGAGCCGCGCAACCGCAGTCGTTCTCGCCAGTGACTTCTCCGATCCCACGAACGAACGGATCATCTTTCTGTCGGCAGCGGGCCTCGCGCTCGTCGGGGTAGGCCTTCTCGTCGCCACCCTCCTGTGGTGGCGACGCGGGCGTCAAGAGCACCCGGCGCTGGCGCCGCTGGAGGTGATGGGGTCGCGAGCGTGGGCCAAGGCGCCCGAGGGCGATCGTCATCGCCGACTCGAGCGAGTGAGGCTGCGCGGCGACGGGCCGGCGCCCGACGAGCCTGTACGACCCGAGCCGGTCGACCTCCAGGCGTTGGTGCGCAGCGTGCCGCAAGCCTTCGACGATCTTCGCGAGCCCGGCGAGCTGGCCGACGCCCGGCCGGCAGCGTTCGACGAGCCTATCGAATCCGAAGTCGAATCCGAACCGTTTGTCGTCGCTTCGAATGGTGACGTCATTCCACCCGTTGTCGTTGATCCCGATGCCACAGCGCATCTTGCCGAGCGGCCTCTTCTACCGCCCGACGAGTCGTCTCCGCTCCCGCCGCCGATCAGCAGCCAGACGCCGGTGACGACCGATCACGGCGAGGGTTCCGAGGCACTCGCGTCGTCGCAGGGCGATCCTTCCTAGTCATCCGTCACACAACCACGCTCCTCGAAGGGACGAGGACTAGTCTGTCGTTACGTGGCTGACGGTTTGGACATCGAGGCGATGCTCGTCCGATTCCGCGAGCGTGCCGCTGCCGTGAAAGGTCGCCCGCTCCCGCCCATTGCGGGTGAGGAACGCCAGCGGTTCATCCAGCAGGCGCAGTCCGACTTCCAGGATTTCGCGATCATCGGCGATGCCGCGGCCACGATCGAAGAGGGCATTTTGGTGCTGCGGGTCGACCTTCGACCTGCCGATAAGAAGTCGTGAAGTCTCCAGTCGGCCGGGAGAACCTGGCTATTCCGATGGGCGCGATCGCGGTATGCGCCTGGGGCTTCGGGCCTTTGTTCGTGCGCGGCGTCGATGCCTCGGCAACGACAATCGTCTTCTGGCGTTTGTGGATGGCTGCGCCCGTGATGTTGACTGCCGCCCGGCTCACGGGTGGTCGTGTGACCCTGCCGTTGCTGAAGAGCGTGTTCGTGCCCGGAGTCCTGTTCGGGATCTCGACGATCTGCAGCTTCACGTCGTACCAGTGGACGTCGATCGCCAACGCAACGCTGATCGCTGCCTTGCAACCTGTGTTGATGCTGGTGATCGGCCCGCTGCTGTTCGGCGACCGCACCGCCGCTCGTCAGATCCTCTTCGCCGTGATCGCTCTTGGAGGGATTGCCACGGTCGTTCTCGGCGCCCACCAAGCGTCGGGTGCGTCTCTGCGCGGCGACATGATCGCGCTGCTCAACCTCGGCATCTGGACCACGTACTTCGTGCGGGTCAAGCAGGTTCGCAACAAGGGCATCCACTCAGCGGCGTTGATCGCCGGGATCTTCTGCGTCGCCGCGATCGTGGTGACCCCGTTCGCGCTGCTGACATCGCGCGACCTCGGAGCCGTGCATGGCACCGATTGGTTGCTGATCCTGCTGATGGTGTTGGTGCCGGGTCTGATCGGTCACGGGTTCATGACCTGGGCACAGCGACATCTCGACATCACCCTGTCGTCGCTGCTCACCCTCGGCAACCCGGTGATCTCGGCCATTGGCGCCTGGATGATCTTCGGACAGGCGTTGGGCGCCGTGCAGATTGCCGGTGCCATCGTGGTGCTGGCGGCTCTCGGAGGCATCGTGGTCGAAGCCCGCGCCAAGGCCGCGGTGACCCTCATCCCGTTGTCGATTTCGGCAGGCGACTGATAGCGTGAGCGACCGCTAACGCGGACGTGGCTCAGCTGGTAGAGCATCACCTTGCCAAGGTGAGGGTCGCGGGTTCGAATCCCGTCGTCCGCTCCATTTGAAAGTCCTGGTCGGTAAGCCCTTTGCGGCCAAATCGATCTCTGGCGTTGGTGCTGTTGGCCATGGTTTGGCCATGGCGTTCGTCAAGACCGTCAAGACCGGCATCAGCCTCAACTTCGGCGGCATCTTGCTGATGTCGCTCGGCGCGCAGTGGTACATCCTGTTCAACGTCATCGCCGGCGCCCAAGCCATCCCCTCCGACTGAAAGAGGCGATGGACAACCTCGGCGTGCAGGGCTGGCAACGCTGGAAGCGACTGATCCTCCCGGCAATCTTTCCCGCCTACATCACCGCTTCCGGCGGGGCGTGGAACGCGTCGATCGTCGCCGAGACCGTCACCTACGGCGGCACCACCCTCACCGCCACCGGCCTCGGCGCCTACATCGCCCGCGCGACCGAGGTCGGCGACTTCCACCAGATCCTCACCGGTGTCGCTGTCATGTCGTTCTACATCGTCGGCATCAACAGGCTGTTCTGGCGGCGCCTCTACCGGATCGCCGAGACCCGCTACTCGCTCACCTGACCGGCACGGCGCGACACTCGCGAGGTGAGATTTCGGATCGTCGACGGCTTCCACCCGCCCTTCGACGGGCAGGTCGTGGCCCGCAGACGCGGGCTGTCAT